>JAFZZD010000578.1 GCA_017615955.1 Victivallales bacterium | reverse complement strand
TCCAGCGCGGGACGCGCTGGCTACCCCCGCCAACCGTACAGGTGAAAAAAACTTTAACCATAAAATAATGGAAGAAAGGAGAAATGAGATGAAACTAGGTGCATTTGAAAAAGCGTTAAGGGTTCCACTTTTTACCGAGTTGTATGGCTATGGGCCGTTCAAGGGACGGAGGAACCAGGGAATACACGATCCATTGTTCTGCCGTGCATTGTCCTTTAACGATGGCAAAAATCGTCAGATGATAATCGGCACGGACGCAGTCGTCAGCGATGACTTTGAATCCAGGGTACTTCGCGCTCGCATTTCGGACGAGTTGAAGATTTTGCCACAGGCAATCATGTTCACTGCCACCCATACGCACTCTGGCCCTTCCATGAGCTTTGGCATTGGATGGGGCGAACGGGACGAGAATTACCTTGCTATCTGGCGCGAGACCGTGATGGAAGTGGCGAGAACTGCCATCACCAACGAGGAGGAGGTTACTGCATATCCTGGCAAGGCGGTGCTGCCTTGCAAGGTCGGCTACAACCGTGCTAATCCCGAAACAGATGTGACTGACCCAGAAATACGCTTTGTGAAGTTCGTGCGCAAGGACGGCAGCGTGAAAGTGCTGCTGCATAACCACGGAATGCATGGTGTTGTTTATGGACCCAAGCAGATGCGCGTCTCGGCGGACTGGATGGGCGAGGCCAATAGGCGCATCAAAGCCGAGAAGTTGGCGGACATGCCGTTCTTTATGCTGGGCTGTGCAGGTGATATCAATGTCATTTGGAAGCCTTATACCGACCCAGCAGTAAGAGATCAGTTGCTGGCGAAAATTGGTGATGTCTATATTGGCGCACTGAAGGAGGCATTGCCTACGGCGGTCACTCCAATGGATATGGAGCCATTCGGCGCCGAGTTGAAGACCTTTGAAATGCCGACAGAGCCAGTTACTGCCGAGAAACTGCGGGCCGATGCAAAGATAATCGAGGGCATCGAGAACATGGGCTTCCTGCATGACAGAATGCTGGAGATGGCAATGCTTCTTGACCGTGGCGATGACCTGCGCGTGCTGAAGGACTTGCAGACCTTGAAGATGGGCGGTTTGCAGGTGTATGCTTTCCCGGGCGAGCCTTTTGTGAAACTGGGCATGGATTTGATGAGCCGCAGCAAGGCGCAGTTCCCGATACCTGCCTCTGTGGCAAATGGCAATGGCCGCTATTTCCCAGACAAGGAGACCTTCGCAAAGAATCCAGGTATTGTGGTGAAGGAACACTGGGGAGAATTCGGCTTCTACGAGGTCAATGGCGGCGTTGGCAGGTACATGCCACGCTACAAGAGCGACATAAGCGACTTCATCGTCGATAAGCTGCTGGGGCTGCTGTAAGTGAATCGGAGCCTGCGGCTTTAGCCGCAGGCAAGAATGCCTGCGCACAGGACGATGAAAGTGGATATTTATTTAAATCACAATATTCAAGGAGATGCAATGCGAGGAAGACATTTTACATTGATTGAATTGCTGGTGGTGATTGCGATCATCGCGAT
>JAFZZD010000577.1 GCA_017615955.1 Victivallales bacterium | reverse complement strand
CTTCGTATAATGCTCTCTGCCTGGGCAGCGAAGCTCCAAATGCGCCTGGCTTTCCTCCTTAGGCGGAAGCTTGCCAGGAAATATGTCAGGCCGCCCCTGCTGCCCGACCAGGCTAAGGAAGTCATGCAGATATGCGCTCATCCTGTCATCAGGTCCCAGCAGTCTGTGTGCCTGAAGCATGCCTTGTACCCATGCCTGGTTCTCGGCATTGAAGTTGCGGAAGTATGGCGTCAGCCCGTTTCTCGACCGCCTCAGGACATCCAGCGGCATAGACGCGCAGTGCAGTATCAGCTCATAGTATTTCCCAGAAGCGGCACGGGCTGACAGCCTGTAAAAGCCCTCCTTCTCCATAAGCACCTGTCCGCGTCCAGCGTGGACAGGAATGTCACGCTTCGTACCGTCTGGCTGCGTCAGCGTTATGCGCGCCTCGCCATGAACGGCGAATTGCAGTGGCTCGCCAGGATACGCCGCCTTGACTGGTGCGTTCAGCAGTGGAATGCCCTCCTTTACAGCTAGAGTGTCTAGCGCCTCATCCAGTGAATCATGGAAAGACAGCTTCACGCGGAAATCCACATCAGGGGTTGCGTCAAACCTCGGATCAATCTGCTCGGAGAAGCGGTATATCAGCTGAAGGCCAGGAATGTAAGGGGAGTTGGCATATCTGAGCCTCCAGCCATATCCATGCTTTAAAGTGTGAAGCAGGATGCCATGGTCCCCATGGCCGATTCTTGTCAGATACAGGTAGCACAGATTGCGGTCATCGTCCGCATAGAAACTCTTTAGCACGAACTGGTTTTCCTGTGGGTCATTCTGCCTCAAGTCCAGAAACGCCATGTTAAGGTCAACGGCGATCTGGTCCGCATTTGGGAATGTTCCCTGCCAGCGCACAGAAAAGCCGCCTTCCTCAAACTCGTATGTCACGGAATGGCCTGTGACTGGATTGCGGAAGACCGCCTTGCCCCCGTCCGCCTTGCTTAGTTGCGCGAATAGCCTCTGCTCCTGAAAAACATAGTTCTCCTTTCCAAGAGGGCTTCTAGTGTCCTGCAAGGTCCAGGGAACGCCTTTCCTTGTGACGGAAATGGAGCCAAATGCCGCGAACGCATCCTTGTGCGTCAAGTTGACATCTGGAAAATCGCCAGCTTCACGCAGCGCATCAAGCGTCCCAGAACGCTCGTTCAAAGCCAGAAAATATTTCTTTCTGCTGACAGAGAGCATCAACTATTTCTTCTCAACCGAGGCGTTCCTGATTGTAAGGGTCTGGCCAGGCTTCAAGTCAAATGTCTTGTCCTTCTCATTGACGTAGAGATTGACAAAGAAGGAGAGCCTCTTGCTTTCCTTTCCAGTCGTCACCTCGAACTCCGCCTTCTGCCATTCATCGCTCTTTGGCTTGAGCATGACGGTCTTCAGGCGCTTGCGGTCCTTCCAGAAGGAATCTCCTGTCAAATCAAGCGCAGCTGTCCAGAAACGCGGCACATCTCCCTGGTACTCAAAAGAGATTTTGTATGTGGTCTCTGGTTCGGCAAGAATGCCGCGTCCTGAATATTTGTCTCCAGGCGCAGTGCCATAGTAAAGAGAGGCGGTGATCTTCAGGTTGCCTTCCTTGTCCTGGGTATACTTCTCGATAAGCAGCTTTTGCGTGTTCTGCTCCTTGTCCTGTACGCATTTCACGCCAGGGGCGGTGTCCAGATAAACGGAGGCTGGCGGTGTAATGAGGTTCTCGGCATTCAATGCCAGAGCCATTGTCAAAACTGCTGCTGCAAAAACGATTCTTCTGATTTTCATTGTGATTCTCTCCTTCACTTATACTGGAGGTGATTTCAAAACCGCAAGCCGTCAGGTGCCGCTGGCGACAGCCAGCGGAAAAGGCTTGCATTCGCAAAGGTTTTGAAATCACCTCATAAATTACCTTACTGCATTCTGAATTCAAATTGGATTTTCTGCCCTGCCTGAAGCGTGATGAATCCGCTGGCAATCTCAAAGCTGGAAACGACTGACTTGGGAGCATCCCAACGATACACGCCTATGAAATTCGGAATCTTCCAGCCCAGTTTCAAGATGCCGCCGTTTCCTTGGAACACAGCACTTGAGGCACGGCATTCAACACCCGCCTTCGCGCCATAGCAGGTGCTGGTATAGCCAGGCGCCTGGTGGAAAAGCTCGCTCCCGCTTCGCGTCAGCTTTTCACCGCCCTCAAACGTCAGCGACCCCTCTTTCGTGAACAGGCTGGGCACATTGTGGGAACGGTAGGAGAACACGATGGGGGTCTTGCCCTCGTTCTTAAGCTCGGTGTGGAGCGTAATCGATTTTTCTCCGAAGACATAGCGCTTCACCACAGACAGCCCCTTCAATGCCGCCACATCCTTTGCACCCAGCTTGTACTTAAGCGTAACTGCGGCACCCGCCTCCGTGGCCTCCCATGCGACAAAGTTGTAGGCACGATTAAGCAGCAATGACGGCGAAACGAAGCCGTCCCTGAGCATGGCGCTCTTGTCATCCACCAGCGTCTTGCCCTTCACAGTGAAGTTCGTGACACCGCCGCCATTTCCCATATCCAGGTCGCATGCATAATATGGCGTCTTCACCAGCAGAATTGAATCGCTCAGATTTCTCTTTGGCTTGACAGCAACATTGCCCGCGTTTAACGCAGGCGCCTGGCCAAAGTCATACGTCGTCACGTGCACAAAATCAGCCGCGTATGCGCGGTCCTCGGAATATTTGGTCCTGATGGAAGGCAGCCTGTCAGCCAACAGCCTGGAAAGCGCGTCGCGGCCAGCAACCGTGCCATAGTCCTTGGAGGCCTCGGTTGGCTCCACGACATAGAAGCAGAAGCCAAACGCCCTAACGTGCAGAAGCACGCCATTGGCAAGCTCCTCCGCCGTGTAATCCTTGGACAGCGTCACCTTGCGGTCAGGAATGTAAACAGCGTACTTGACGCCTTTTGCCAGGCCAGGCACAGACACCTTCGCAAACGCCTCGCCCCTCTGCCAGGCATTGCCCAGAGCCAGCATCACACTCCCATTCAGCTTGAAGGCATCCACCGTCACGGGCAATTCCCTGCGCATTTCCTCTGCATGTCTGGCCAGCGTGGGATTATTGGCGTCATACATCGCCATGGGATATGGGCAGGGCGATGCCAGCGTCATTGTCACATTGTTCAGTTTCTCGCCCTGGGCGACAAACTGCTCCACGTATGAAATGGCGTTGTTGAGCTCTCCCAATGCCCGCCAGTAGCGCCCGTCCAACCCGCAGATCTTGTATAGATGCGAGGATTCGTAGCGGTTGAGGAAATAGGATGCGGTCTCGTATGCGGTGGCCTCTGGCTCCGTCACCCAGGTCGTGCACTGGTATCCATGAGGCAAAGCCTCCAGTTTAGGCGTCTTGCCCTTGGCGCACAGCTTCTTTATCTCCTCCTTGACCATGCGGCCAGTGCGGTAAACGCCATAGTTGACGGCGATGTTGTAGGTGTAGGGCTTGCTTGCGTTGTGGAAAATGTAGGGACCCCATGGCTCCAGCCAATCCAGTTTGTCGATGTAGTCACGAACAGTGTACTGCTCGTAGAAGCTGCTGAAGCCAAACACATCGCCTACTCCTATGCCAGGGCAGAACACGAATTCCCGCTTGTATTTTTGGCTGAGCTCACGCATTCCGTCCAGTATCGCCTCCACCAATTTGGCGTGCTGCCATGACCTGAATTTCACCCAGGTCTTGCGGTACTTGCCAGTCATCTCATTCGGCCATGCTTTCAGAACAGTCTCACGCGGCAGACCGCTGTAGCGCACGAACTCCTCACGGCAGCGTTCGCAGAAGCAGCCCTTGTCATCAAATTCAAATGGCTCCCAATTCTGGCTGAAGAAGGTGCCGAAATTGTACTTTTTGGACTTTTCGCCCAGGTACTCCAGAAAATTCTTGTTGAAGAATTCCGAGCGGGTATAGGCCGCGACAGGACACATATAGCAATGCCAGGAATTGAATCTTATGGGCTTGCCGTCCTTGCCGATGAATTTCACATCATCGGGCATTGCCGCCTGATTGAAGCCAAGGATATAGCCATTGATGAAGAAATAGTCCCAGACCGTGGTGCCGATGCCCTTGCTCTGAAGCACGTCAGATAAATCACGGGCGTTCTCGTGGGTGTTGTGGTGTATCTGGTTGAAGCCCAGGTTCTTGATTGTATCCGCCAATTCCTCCATACCCTTTCCTTTTGCAAAGAGTATTTCGTTGGCTGATCTGAGGCCCGTGTTGAACAGCTTCGGCGTATTGCCCTTGAAGCCAGGAATCACCTTCAGATTCATGGCATACGGCTCTGTCCTCACGCCCGAATATTCCAGGTGATAGCTCATGGGATAAAGCCTGTCTGACGCCTTTAGGCTACAGCCTGCCAGCACATTGCAGGTATGATGAGCAAGATACTGCCCAGGAATGGCATTCGCCCTGAAACGGAATCTGGCTGTCCTGACGCCATCCTCCAACGTGTCGGACACCTTGGCTATGCCATATCCAGGCCAAAGAGTGAAGCCATCGGGATACTTCAGAATCAAGTCCATGCTCTTGGGAATGTTCTCCTTGCCTGGACGCGCTGTCTTGTACTGGAATGACATGGGAATGGGATTGTTCTCCATCACGCAGAACACATTGTCCGTTATCGCTGCTGGCATGCAGCGCACTGACACCCATTTCAGCGATTCCATGGACAGTATGTCCGCCCGCGTGACCCTTGCCTTTCCAGAAAGCTGGCGCAGCGCAATGGTAAGCTCCGTTGTCTTCGGGAATGCAAGAATCTTGTACTTCAGGCACTGCTTCTCGCCATTGAGTTCAAATGTCATCCTTTTTTCAGGACGCGTTGGCTGCTTTCCACTGTCAAGTGAACCCAGCGTGACCTCCAGCGCTCCTGTTCCTTGCACATCTATCTGCGCCTCGAAATGCGTGTTCTGCGAAAGCTCGGCAATTGCGCCCGAAGTCTTCAGTTCGGAGCCGCTCTCAAGCAGTGCCTCGCCCTTGGAGAACTTCACACCCTTGCCTTCCCAGAACTGCCCAGCCTCGCTGAAACGGCTGTTCCTTACCTGCGAGAACGAATCCGCGTCCAGGCGCTCGCTGTCGCCTATCGCCTTGGAATACTGGCATTGGCTAAAGTCAATGCTGATGCCGCCTGACGGAAACAGATCCGCGCCATAAGCGCAGAACAACGCCAGCAAAAAGCATACCAGAGCAGCCAATGTCACATTTTTTGTCTGTATCATTGCATCTCCTATTGCTCAATTTGAAGTTTTAAATCTTCTTCCCGAACCAGAAATATGTGCGCTGCTCTGTGGTTCTAATGGAATTCTCCGCAAAATTGCCAAGCCATTTGAATTTTTCTCCATGGCCGTCGCCCCATAGAACATTCAATGTTTCTCCATGGAAGTTCCATACCTGTGAATCTGAGCTGTTCCAGCCAAAATAGTTGTCGGTGTATGTTTGACGGAACTGTCCGTCTGCGGCAACGCAGAATGAACTGGGAGTTTTCACCGCAATTCGGCGCAGGATCAAATATCCGTTGTTTGCAATGGAAGTGTCACCGAAATTGGATATGCAGCAGTTTTCGGAGTAGGTTCCGCCCCAGCCGGCCCAGCCGCTGCTATACGTGGATTCAGCCAGAATCACAGGGCAGGCCATCACCTCTACGGCAATGTACTTGTTGTCTATCAGAGTTCTGCGCCAGTGGGCATCCCATCCAGTACCCTTGGCTGGATTGCATGGATAATAATCTTCATTGTCATCCCCATAAGTGATCTGGGCAATGCCAACTTGCTTCAGATTTGACAGGCAAGATGTCTGCCTGGCCTTGGCACGCGCCTTGCTCAACGCTGGCAGCAGCATCGCCGCAAGTATGGCAATGATGGCGATGACAACCAGCAACTCAATAAGCGTGAAATTCAACTTTTTGCAGGTGGCGGAGAATGTTTTCTTTCTCATGTTGTCCTCTTTGTGATTTAGTTCTTTCTTCTATGGTCAATTCTCAAAATATTGGCTGTAATCTTTCCCATATCTGACTGCATCCATCTGCAGTTCAGTCAGCCTGCAATTCTGGGGCAGTCCAGAGCACCCGCAAGTCTGACCCTTGAAAAACGTCGGTCGAATCAGGACTGGCTTCCGTTTCGACAAATCCTTTGATGCAATCTTCTCAAACAACAGCGAAACTGAACGCTTCGCCAACTCAACTATCGGATGAACGACGCCAGACAGCTGAAGCGCACCAGCGTGGGACAGGAATGTGGCGTCGTATCCAGTCACAGCCACATCCTCTGGAATCCTCACACCCATATTGTGCAGAAGATTCACGAACTGCCCAACCACCATGTCACCTGTACCCGCAAATGCCGTCACATGGCTCCTGTTAAGCAGCTTTTTCACATTACGCACCAGATTGTCCTGGCTGCAAACCTCCAGTGGCGCAAACTCGGGCAGTGAATGTCTTTCCACAAAAGCCTTGTATGCCTCGTATTTCGCCTCGTTGCCACTGACGCTATTGCAAAGGAACACTATGCGCTCATGTCCATGTGTCCTATGCAAGTGTTCCAGGGCCAGCTGCATCCCATACGCGAAATCTACGCTGAACTCAAATGCCTCCTTCTTCGCGCCAACGACCACAGTGGGGATCGGGCAATTGTCATAGTTCATCAGATTCTGAATTGAGTTTATGATTATGCCATCAACCCTTCTCGCGCTGAATTCAAGTATGGCCTCCCGCTCCATCGGTGGATTCAAAGGGGATATTATATAGCATTTGTATCTGCGCTTTAATATCTCCCGATTCATCGCTATTGCCTGGGAATAGGAAATGACCGAAGGATAGGATGGCGTGATAATCCCTATTGTCTTCACGGAATGACCCGACATTGACCTGGCATTGGGATTGGGAAGATAGTTCAGCTTCTTCGCCAAGGCAAGAATCATCTCCCGCGTCTCGTGCTTGACCTTGTCCCTGCTGCCATTCAGCACAGCCGACACGCTTTGCCTGCACACGCCAACCTGTTTCGCTATTTGTTCTGCTATAGTCATTGCCTACATTTTCGTTTTTTCAGTTCCAGGTCCAGTCTTTTTTCCTTGTTTTCGCCTATAGCGCACGTGCGCTATGATTTCAAGTGCTTGTATTCTACTAAACTATGAAATTTTGTCAAGTGGTAATTTTGCCACTCTACAGAAAAAAACTTTCACAGCTAATGGAAATATTATGAATTGCAGGTATAGTCTCAACCAAACTCAAAGCAATCTCAACTATCATCAAGCATCGAAATGAGGTGACAATGAAAATCAACCCAGAAACATTGCAGATCACGGACCTGCGCTTTGCGGACATAGACGGCGCACCAAAGCGCTGCACGCTGCTGAAACTATACACGAACCAGGGCATTGTGGGCTATGGCGAGGTGCGGGACGCCTCCAGCCGCACATACGCGGCCATGCTGAAAAGCCGCATCCTGGGCGAAAATCCCTGCAATGTGGAGAAGATATTCCGCCGTATCAAGCAATTTGGCGGCGATTCACGGCAGGCAGGCGGAGTATGTGGCATCGAAGTGGCCTGCTGGGACATCGCGGGCAAGGCATGGGGCGTGCCCGTATGGCAACTGCTGGGCGGCAAGTTCCGCGACAAAATACGCTGCTACTGTGACACGGATTCCGAAGGCGGCGGGCGTGACATGGGCAAGGCCCTCAAGGAGCGCATGAAACGCGGCTTCACATTCCTTAAAATGGACCTGGGCATCGAATTGCTTATGGACGTGCCAGGCGCACTGTGCGCACCGCTGGGCTTCCTCAAGACAATGAAGGAATACAAGCAGGTGTTCAAGACGCCCCATGGCTCCATCAATCCCAGCGCCATGCGGGGCGCGGCATACGACCTGTTCAACACCGCCCACCCATTCACGGGCATTCACCTGACAGAGAAGGGGCTGGACCATCTGGAGAAGTACATGGCGGACGTGCGCAAGGAGGTCGGCTATGAAGTGCCCATCGCCATCGACCATCTGGGGCACATCCCCCTGGAGGACTGCATCAAACTGGCAAAGCGGCTTGAAAAATACAATCTCTCCTGGATGGAGGACGCAGTGCCCTGGCAGATGACAAACCAGTGGGTGCGCCTGCACGAGGCCACCACCGTGCCGCTGGGTACTGGCGAGGATATGTACCTCAAGGAATCCTTCAAACCGCTGCTGGAATCAGGCGCACTGGCCGTTGTGCATCCCGATGTGCTGACGGCTGGCGGCATACTGGAGACCAAGAAAATCGGCGACATAGCTGAGGAATATGGTGTGCAGATGAACCTGCATATGGCGGAAAGCCCAATCGCCTGCCTGGCAGCAGTGCATGTGGCGGCTGCGACACGCAACTTCATGTCGCTGGAATTGCATTCCGTTGATGTGCCCTGGTGGGGCGACTTAGTAAAGCCAGCGCTGAAATACGATGGCGGCTTCATTGACGTGCCAAATACGCCAGGCTTGGGCATTGAATCGCTGAATGAAAAACTCATCAAGGCGAATTTGCATCCTGACTTCCCAGAGGCTTGGGCACCCACCGCTGAATGGGACAAGGAATGGTCCAATGACCGCCAGTGGTCGTAACCAGCCCGTCCTCGGGCTGGAACGGAAGTAGCGACAGCCTTAGCGTACCTCGCTAACACTCCTGACTTAGAATTTTCGTGGCTATTCAGAACCCCTGTTTAACGCAGAGGCGCAGAGACGCAGAGGCACAGAGATTTCATTGATCCACAGATTTGCACGGATTGCCACAGATTTACGTATGGCCTTGCAGATGCGCTGAAGCAGCGCAGATTTCCATTTATGCCGCGCGGGCAAAACTAGTTTT
>JAFZZD010000576.1 GCA_017615955.1 Victivallales bacterium | reverse complement strand
GCTGCGCGCCCTGCGGGCGCTTGCCTGGGGTTACGCATGGTTGCGCCCTCCGGGCTTTCATTCCTCACGTGGAACAGGGCGTTTCAATTACACTGTGGTCATTTGACGGCCAACATGGCCTGTATTGAGGCAAGCGCCTTCCTGGCAATGTCCTCTGGCACGGTGATGGGCGTCTCGCTTGTCTGAAGCGAATGCAATATGCCTTCCAGGCTGGTCTTTTTCATGTCTTTGCAGACTAGCGGCGGGTTTACATCAAAGAAGCGCGCATTTGGCGCAGCCTCCTTCAGCGGCGCGTTGATGCCACATTCCGTGCCAACAATGTATTCGCCCTGCCCTGCTTTCTTGACCAAATCCAGCATCTGACCAGTGGCGAGGATATAGTCCGCCTCGGCCTGTATTTCCTGACGTGTCTCGGGATGCACCATGGACTTGGCGTCTGGGTGCGCCGCCTTTGCCTGGCGCAAGGCCTCCAACGAGAATGCATTGTGTATTGGGCAGAAGCCATTCCACAGCACCAGCTTCCTGCCCAGCTGCTTTTCGACGAACTGGCCCAGGTTGCGGTCCGGCACAAACAATATTTCTGGTACATCGCCCAGGGAGGACACTATCTTCACCGCATTGGAGGAGGTGCAGCATATCGTGCTCTCCGCCTTGACCTCGGCAGTGCTGTTTACATAGCATACCACTGGTGCTCCAGGGTGCTGCGCCTTGAACTGGCGCAGCTGCTCGCCGCTGATCATATCCGCCATGGGACAGCCCGCGCTGGGGTCCGGCATCACAACTTTCTTTCCTGGATTGAGTATGGCCGCAGTCTCCGCCATGAAGCGCACGCCGCAGAACACTATCAGCTCCGCATCATGCACCTGCGTCGCCTTCACACTCAAGGCGTATGAATCCCCCACAAAGTCCGCCACTTCCTGCACTTCGGCTGGCTGGTAGGTATGTGCCAATATGACGGCCTTCTTTTCGGCACGCAGCCGGTTGATTTCAGAAACGATGACATTCATGCCCATTTTTCATCTCCTGCAGAAATAAAGCCAAATAAGAAGCACGGCGGCCAGCGCGATGCGATACCATCCGAACACACGGAAATCACGCTTGCGTATGTACGCCATGAACATGGCAATCACGCCCCACGCCACCAGGAACGCCACCACGAATCCCACCGCCACGGCCAGCCATTCGCCACCATTCAGCGCGGCCCCTTCCTTCAGCAGACTATATGCAGAAGCCGCAAACATGGTGGGTATGGCAAGATAGAAGGAATATTCCACCGCCAATTCCCTGGACATGCCCAGCAGCAAGGCGCCAATGATGGTGGCAGCAGAGCGTGAGACACCTGGGATCATGGCAAATGCCTGCGCCAGGCCTATGCCCAATATGCGCCACGGCGTCATCTCGCGTATTTCTGTGCATTGGGATTTGTAACGGCCTCGCTCCAGCAATATCAGCACAACGCCGCCAATGGCAAGCGCAATGGCGACTGTAACCGTGCTGTACAACTTAGCCTTGATCCAACTGCCGAACAAACCGCCCAGCACGATTGCTGGCACAACGCCCAACGCAACGCGCCACCAAAGGCTCCAGGTATGAGCCATGCCTTCCTTGCCCTGAAACATCTCAGCCGGAAACAGCTTTTTCCTGAAATACACCAGCACAGACAAAATTGAACCCAGTTGCACCACCACCAGGAAGGTCTCCCTGAAACCAGGCGGCAACTTCAGATACTCGTCCACAATGATCATGTGGCCAGTGCTGCTTATCGGAAGAAATTCCGTAATGCCCTGGACTATTCCCAGCAAAATCGACTTTATGCAAAGATGCATTGCAATTCCTCAATTAAAGTGGACTGTTCTGTGCCGCAGCGTTTTCGCTGCGGTTGATTGCGCCTGCAAAAACGCGGGCGAAAACGCCCGCGCACAGGACTATCCACAGACCACTACATCAATATGCCTTTCTCTGTGCGCCCTGGGGCATTTCCTGGTAGCCGCTGGGTTCCATTGTGAAAGTGCCCCTGCCGCCAGTCAGGCGTGGCAATGCCTTGCCAAATCCGAACATTTCAGCCAGAGGCACTTCGCAGATGATCTTCTTCGCGCCGCCGGCGCTGGCGATGTCATGTATCACAGCACGGCGTGGCTGCAGGTACATGGTGATTTCGCCCGTGCAGTCATCAGGCACTGTGACTTCCAAATGCATGATAGGCTCCAGTATCATGGTGCCAACCTTGGTCAGTGCCTGGTTCACCGCCTCCTGCACAGCACCCGCCACGGCGCCTTCCGTGGTCAAGTCCGGAGTGTATTTCAGTTCCTTCAGAATGGCCTCCACATAGATCATCTGGTAGCCATTGAGACCGCCGGTATGTATTGCCTCCGCCAGAGTGCGCTCTGCCGTATGGAACATTATCTTCGGGATATTCACTACATCTCTGACCTCGTTTTTCACCTCGAACATGGAGCCGCCCTTTGGCAATGGACGGAACTCCACCGTCAGTCCCGCTGCAAGATGCGTGTCACCAAACACCCTGTCGAACTCAACCTTTTCAATGGTTGCGGCGTTCAATGTCTCGCGGTACGCCACCCTTGGTTCGCCGCAGCGAATGTCCAGGTTGAAGTCATCCGTCAAGCGTTTCATGTTGATTTCCAAGTGCAGTTCGCCCATTCCAGAAAGGATGCGCTGGTGCGTGTCCTCGGAAATGGACTGTGTCAAGGTCTGGTCCTCACGGCACAGCATGGACAGTGCCTCGTCCAGCTTGTCCTTGTCCTTGATGGACTTTGGCTCCACCACCATTGAGATGACAGGTTCCGGGAATGTGATCTTATCGAATGCCACCACGTGCCTGCCGTCGCAGAGGGTGTCGCCTATGCCGCAGTCCTTAAGTCCAGTTATGCCCACGATGTCGCCCACAGTGGCCTCTTCCACCAGTTCCGTGTTCTTGGCATATATTTTGAAAATCTGCCGTGCCCGCACCTTTTCGCCAGTACGGGCATTGGTCACAGTGGCATTTGTCTTCAGCACTCCTGAATACACCCGCAGGAAGAACAAGTCAGCCGTCTTGGAGGCATTGACCTTGAATATGAAGCCAGTGAAGTCGCCCTTTGTGCTTGGGGCGATGTCCGTCTCCTCCTCGGTCTTCACGATGAAGGCCTTTCTGGGGGGGCAATCCAATGGCGAGGGCAGATATTCGCCCACCGCGTCCGCCAAAGGCTGTATGCCCATGCACTTCTTGGCACTTCCCAGAAACACCGGCACCAGTTTACGCTCCCAGGTCAGACGGCGTATCTCTGCCTTAAGCAAATCCAACGGAACCTCCTCCTCGTTCAGGTACAGCTCCGCCACCTCGTCCGAGTGGTCTGCCACCTTTTCCAGCAACACAGTATATGCGTTCTGCCAAGTCTCCTCCTGTTCAGGCAGCAAGTCCTCCCTGTGCAGTTCCTCGCATTTTTCGCCAGAGAAGTGTATTTGCTTTTTGGAAAGCAGGTCAATCATTCCGCAGAAGTCATTCTCCAATCCAAGCGGCGCCTGCATCGGCAATGCGCAATTGCCGAACTTTTCGTTGATTTCGGCTACAGTGCGTTCAAATGACGCGCCGATACGGTCCATCTTGTTCACGAAGGCAATCTTGGGCAGGGCGTATCCATCCGCCTGGCGCCAGACCTTCTCGCTCTGCGCCTCAACGCCTTCCACCGCGCTGAATATCACGACCGCGCCGTCAATCACGCGCAGGGAGCGTTCCACTTCCGCAGTGAAGTCGATATGTCCAGGAGTGTCGATCAAATGGTAGGAATACTCGCCCCATGGAATCGTGGCTGCTGCGGCGGCGATGGTTATGCCACGATCCCTCTCCTGCGGCAGGAAGTCCATCACCGTGGTGCCAGTGTCGATTGTGCCGTAGCGATGCGTCAGTCCCGAAAAGAAGAGGAAGCCCTCCGTAGTGCTGGTCTTTCCGGCGTCGATGTGGGCGATTATGCTGATGTTGCGTACTTTATCCAAAGAAGGCATAGTAGTTTTCACCTGTGTTATTTACGTTGGAAATTTAGGCGAAAATATAACCGATTATGCTGAAATGAAAAGCGTGGTTCCGCAATGTTGTAGCCAGCGC
>JAFZZD010000575.1 GCA_017615955.1 Victivallales bacterium | reverse complement strand
GTCCACTGTCCACAGTCCACTGTCCACTCCCCCTCAACGGCAATTCTGGCAAGCAAGGCCAATCCCTCAGGTGTCTCGCGGTAGGGCTTATGCTCCCCATCCACCACCAGTGCCTCTCCGTCTGGTAGCATACAGACATGGAAATTTCCGCTTAATGCCACCGATTTTGGCCTCTTTGGGTCACCATCGAATGGGAACACCATCCGCTCTGTGGAACGAATCAACTGCATTCTCCGAGGCTCCACTTCTGCGATGAACAATGGTGCGCGATAGCGGAAGACATCCTTGTTCCAGCCGCAGTTTCTCGTATAGACCAGATAAAGCCTTCCACCCGCAATCAGCCAATGCTGCTGTGTAGTGGACGTCACCAGAGGCTCGCCATCGTCAAAAGTCCAGGTTCCTATTTCGCCGTAGTTCAGTCCATCCTCGGAAATGGCGAAATGCGCCCTTTCGTCTTCCGCCCGCATTGTCACCAGGATTCTCCCGCCAAAAGAAATGAGAGATGGCTCCATTAGGCCACGCCCAATATTCAACGCCAGAGGCTCACCCGCCTCAACAAAATGGAATTTCTCCCCATCAAACCTAAATCTGCAGACAACGACGACACTGTCGATGTGCTTTGAGGGGTCGTCCAATCCACCAAATGGAATCAGCCAATCACCCTTGTCGGAAATGATTTTCTGGGTGCAGCCGCAGCAGAGGCAATTCCAGTCGGAGAAAGGTTCTGGATTAAGGAGATGGCGTGGTCCCCAGGTACCGTCTTCGTGAAGCACACAATATGCGCCGCGTCGCTTCAAGTCAACTCGGCGTTCGCCTTTGTTGAAGTATCCCATCGTGTCCAAAAAGCCATCCTTTTTGCTGTAGGCGTTGTGCCCAATGGCCACCATCCGCCCAGATGCGGGGTCATAGTCGGGCACAGTGTCGCAATGCCGTTCCATAAGGCCGCCGCCAAGTTCCCACGTGCCCAGGGCAGGAATGGGCTGGGCATTCTTCCAGAGGAAGCCCTCGTCATTGGATTCCACAGCCATGACAGGTCCATAGTAGTCGCTTCCAAGATACTCCTGAAAAGTCATCAGGAGCCTGCCGTCAGGCCAACGCGCAATCTTGGGGTGATAGACGCATTTGCCCCAAAAGGGTTCGTCCAGCAATGTGCGGCACGTGATTTTCATGTTCATTTCTCCACCGTTTCATTCAGGAGTTCCGTCACCTGCACGAAGTTGAAAATCACCCTCTTCTGCGCTGGGTCTGCAGGGGCAAAAGGCTGTCCATGATAAGTGCGAGCGGGAATCACAGGCGCCTCATCCGAGATTACTAGTTCCGCAGTGGGAGACTTCGCCTTGAAGACCACCCTGTGGTGATTGCCGACGATGCCATTCTTACGCCCGCGAGTGTTGTTGGGAACACCTGGATAAACGTGAATGACGCTCTTGCCATCCACGATTTCGACTCCCTTCACAGTCATCCTAAGGTTCATCACCTTTAGCCCAGAACCATCATTGTCAACATCCTCGCCGTCTGCACAGAGAACTGTGACCTCATAGTATTTTCCAGGCTTCAGATTGCGCATGGTCTGCGTCACTGAATTGACCTTTCCTGGTACACGCCTGAATTCAATGACCCTGTCACCAGCAGGGGAGGTATTGCGTGTTCCGCGGCTGAAGCCATAGTCCTTGATTTCGCGGGTAATAATGGACCCTTGCTCTGCGGGCTGGGTATTCCAATGCGTAAGCCCCTCGGCACAGTCGCCGTCCACAAGATGTCCCGCGTCGAACTGGAAGCCATAGTCCTTGCTGAGCATGGTGCGCTTTCCCTCAATGAGGTAATGGCGAATCATCTTTGCCTGCCATAGAAGCGAATCTGGGCTTGTGTAGCGAATAATCCAGGGAATGACGCCACGCTGGCCGAAAAAGGCAGGGTCATTGGCTAGGACAGCAAACTGCATGTCCAGGAAATACTTTTGGTCGCAGGAGGCAAAGGTGTCCAGGCAATAGGAGGCATGGTAGTTGTCGCATGAGCCATAGCACCAGAGGGTGTTCTTGATTGCGCCAGGGAAGGCCTTCTCCCACAGCCTGGCATAGTCAAAGAAATCATTGATGTAATTCTTGGCTATGCCTTCGTTAGGCTGCTCACGCAAATATTGTTCAGGGGCGTATGGGTGGTGCCCTTCAGCCAACGCGGCACGCAGCTCATTGGTCTGGGTGTGCGAGTACCAGGCCGCGCAAGTATAGGCCACCAGCATCTTATCGGGGCACTTCTTGTTGATCTCACGCACGGCTGGCGCGAAGAACGGTGCCTCTGAACTAATCTCACTGCCGAATTCGTCAATGCCCAGTCCATCAAGTTCCCGCAGTCCCACGCGGGACAGCCAGAATTCAGTTGTCAGCTCTGGCTTTACCCTCCAACGTGAAGTGTAGCCCGTGCGAGTAACGGTGGTTATTGTATAGCGCCCGCTGGCGCGCCAATTGGCGATTCGCTCCCGCTCGCTTTCGGGTACCTGGTCCAAGTCCATCACGTTGTGCTTGTCAAAACGCTCCTGCATCACATTGGCATTGCGCATGAATTCCTTCATGGCGTATGATTCCATCAGGCCATTGGTGAACTTGCGGCGGGCTGCATCGCTTTCATACTCATCCACAAACACTTCTGCCATGGTGGTGATGGTGTAATTGGCCAGCTTCACATCCGTCAGCGCCTTGACCTGGTTCTGTCCCTCCTCCAGCAATTGCATGCTCTCCACAGGAACTCCCTTGTTCAGCTTCAATTTCACCTGGCGCTTCCCAGGCAGCAGAACCTCGCCGTCAGCCTCTGGCGTGAACGCAAAGAACACCCAGCCACGACGTGGATTGGGAAACTCCAGCGTCTGCCCCGCCTTCAACGCAACAGCACGATTCGATATTGCCAGCTCTGTGACAAAATTGTTGCGGACCTTCAGCTTGTCGTATGGCGCGGGCCAGCGGACATTCGTGTCTGGATAGGAAAACCGGTCCACGATCGCATCATTCTCCTGC
>JAFZZD010000060.1 GCA_017615955.1 Victivallales bacterium | reverse complement strand
CGACAAGGAAAAGGCCGATGCGTATGCCGCAAGCCATGGCGGCCTCCCAGCCTATTACGACCTTGATGATGTGTTGAAGCTTGAAGACGTGGAAGCGGTGATGCTTATGATTCCGCCTGCAGGGCGCGCCGATGCAGTTCGCAAGTGCATACAGGCAAGGAAGCATGTCTTCACGACAAAGCCCTTTGAATCCGATCCAGAGGCAGCCCTAGCTGTCCTGCGCGAGGCTCGTGCCGCTGGCATGGCCGTGCACATGAATTCACCAGCGCCATTGCCATCGGATGACCTGGCGCAGATACAGAAATGGCATGATGAATTCGACTTGGGCAAACCGATCTCCGCATTTTGGGAAACCTACGCCAAATACAATGAGGTGGCAAATGGTTCTTGGCAGGATTCATACGAAAAATGTCCAGCCGCGCCGATTTTCCGTCTGGGAATCTACGGCCTCAATGAGCTCATAGCAGTGCTTGGCGAAGTTGAGGATATCGAGCTTTTCACAAGCCGCATGACAAACCATCGTCCGACTCCAGACAACGCGCAGCTCATGCTCAAGTTCAAAAGCGGTGCCATTGGCAGCATATATGCCTCGTTCTGCATAGGTGATGGCCAGTATTATCCCGCCAGCCTGTCTTTGCATTACGAGCGCGGCACAATCTACAAAAAGCAGGTGCGGCGCCTGGAAGACCCGTATTTCACGCACATGGAGATGCGCCTTTCAACTGCCAAGGACGGCAAGCTGTACGAGGAATCGGTCACGCTGCCAGCCGAGAACCGCAGCGGCGAGTACCAGCTGGATTCCTTCTACAACGCCGTGCGTAATGGCATCAGTGACAAGGAGACATCCCCCGAAACAATAGCGGAAGGAATAAAAGTCGTCAACATGATGGCGAAAAAGGAAAAAAAGATACAATGATTCTCAATTCCGAAAACATAAAGGCGCTTGCCCTAAAGTGCGGGGCGGATCTGGTCGGGATAGCGTCAATTGACCGTTTCAAGGATGCGCCGATGACAGAGAACCCGTCTCAGATCAAACCCAACACCAAGTCTGTTATTGTCATGGCGTTCCGCATATTGCGCGGGGCGCTGGTTGGCATAGAGAACGGCACCAACTGGGGTTCATACGCAGCATGCGACCCTTCGGGCATGTGCACGTATATGCAGGAAGTCACCTATCATTTCTGCCGTGAGATCGAAAGCAATGGCTATGAGGCGCTGCCCCTGATACGCCATTCCTACGATTTGCGAAACACAGGCGTGCCAGTCGCGCCCGACCGTGCCGCGCCTGACGTGATCATAGACATGGAATATGCCGCATACGCAGCAGGACTTGGGGAAATGGGCATGGGCAAGCTATTTCTGACGCCGCAATTCGGGCCACGCCAGGTTTTCACAGCTGTGCTGACCGAACTTGAATTGACGCCAGACGCCGTGTTTTCTGGAAAGGTTTGCGATGGCTGCGGAGAATGCGTGAAGGCATGCCCCGCATGTGCGCTTGACAGCGGCCGCGAGACGCGCCAGGGCATTCTGAAGCACTGGCCTCTGCGTGTGGAAAGCTGCCAGATATGCCAGACAGGCACGAGTCCCCGCCCATATTCGCTTGGCCTGGAGCCAAACCGCGTGGGAGCCGCATGCGGCAGAGCCTGCGTACGCCATTTGGAGGCCAAAAAATGCTGACTTCCGCTGAATTAAAACGCTATGCATTGGAGGAACTTGGCATTGACGCTTTGGGTGTTGCAAGCATAGACCGCTTTT
>JAFZZD010000574.1 GCA_017615955.1 Victivallales bacterium | reverse complement strand
GGAAGCAGCAATGAAAATAGTCATAACAGGCGGCAAGGGTATGCTGGGGCGCACGTTGCAGCGAGTCTTCAACGATTGCGAACTCGTCATTGCGGACTTGCCGGAATGGGACATAACCGATGCGGCTGCGTTCAATGCGGCGCTGGCCCAGGTGAAGCCAGATGTGGTGCTTCACTGTGCGGCAATGACGGCTGTGGACAAATGCGAGAGCGAGCCTGACCTGGCATACAGGCTCAATGCCGTGGGGTCCATGAATGTGGCAGCTGCCTGCCACCGTAACAATGTGAGGCTGATCGCCATGTCCACGGACTATGTCTTTGGGGGGGAACTGGACCGACCCTACCATGAATTTGATGTGGCGGGCGGGGCCCATACCGTCTATGGCGCCAGCAAGTACGCAGGCGAGGAAATGATCAGGCGTCATTGCCCAAATCATCTCATTTGCAGAATCTCCTGGCTGTATGGCACAGGTGGCCCCAGTTTCGTGCACGCGATGCTGGGACTGGCGGACGGGACACGCCCCGTCCTCAAGGTGGTGGCGGACCAGCATGGAAACCCCACTTCTGCTTACGCCGTGGCAAGGATGCTGAAATGCCTGGTCTCCTATCCTGAATTGGTGGGCACTTTCCATACAACCTGCGAGGGCGAGGCCACATGGTATGACTTTGCGCAGGAGATTTTCCGTCTGGCTGGCAAAACGCAGGCGTTGCAGCCATGTACCACTGCGGAATTCCCCCGTCCTGCACCACGCCCCCTCAACTCACGCCTGGAAAAGCGCATGCTGCGTCTTTGCAATCTTCCCCAAATGCCAGATTGGAAAGATGCACTGGCAGACTTCTTCCAGCAGGAGAATCTGTGATTAACCATATAAAAAAGGAAAAATGATGAAACATGTTCTTGTATTGTTTTTGCTGTCATTGAGTGTCATTGTCCATGCTGGCAACCTGAAGGCTGTTGCCGCTCAGGGAAAACTCAACATTGACGGCAGGCTGGATGAGGCGGACTGGCAGAGTGCCATGAAGATAGAGCGTTTCTTTATCGACAAGAGTGACAAGCCAGCCTTTCCCACAAAGGCAATGCTGCTGTATGATGCCAATGGACTGTATGTGGGCTTCGATGTCAGCATTCCCCAGGGCAGCCGCATCAAAAACGATGCGAAGGAGGCAGACAGTCACCAGATCTACCGTGACGACTGCGTGGAAGTGATGATCGACCCCAACAAGACAGGTGACCGATATTTCCATTTCATGGTGAATGCGGGCGGTCTGGTTCTTGACAGGTATTGCGACCAGGGCGGTCATGTGGCGGATGCAAAGTGGAACGGCGAAATCAAGGTCGCCTGTTCAGTACAGGCGAATGCCTGGTATTGCGAGATGTTCATCCCATATTACACCTTGGAAATCGAGCATGAGGGAAGCCGCGTCTGGGGATTCAATTTCGCCGTGAACAGGCGCAATCCTCACCAGGAGGCTTCCGCTGCTGAAAATGGCCTTTACCATGTGGCTGGTGCATTCCTGCCAGTGGAGGGCATAGAGGGTGACTGGTCGCAGTTTGCCTGGGAGACTTCCCCTGTGAAGGTTCAGTGCCATGGAAGTAGCCAGCATCTTGTGGGTGACTTTACTGTTCCAGTCACGAATCTATGCAATGTTTCCAGGAAGACCAGGATTGATGTGGCCTTGTTTGGAGGGGAGGATGTTGTGGTGCAGGGCGTGTCATACGAGTTCAAGCCTGGTGAGAATGCCCAGATCCAGTTCAAGAAAGTGAACATTCCCAAGGCTGGAGACTACAAATGCGTGGTGTCCGTGCTGGATTACCAAAACCGTCGTGTCCTTAAGCGCCGCGTCTATCCTGTGAGGTGCGATTATGCGCCTTTTGAGATTGACTTGCTGGCTCCGCGCTACCGCAACTGCATATTCGCCACGCAGAACCTGAAGAAAGTGGTTTACAATGTCAAAAGCAATGGTCCTGCCGCGTTTGTCACTGGCATACGCGACCTGACTGGCAAGGTTCTGGCGGAGAAGAAGATGGAGAAGGGCGGCGAGGTGCGCTTCCAAGTGTCGGCTTTGCCAGAGGGAAAGCTGCTGGTATTCGCCCGGGCCAGCAATGAAAACGAGGTGACGCACCCATTGCGCAAGCTGCCATATCTCAAAGGCGAGGTCTGGATTGACGATGACAATTTCATCAGGGTGGACGGCAAGCGCTTCTTCCCCATCATCAGCTGGTGCACCAGGCATGTGGACGGCATCAACGTGAAAATGACAAAAGGCGATGTCACGCCTGGCGTGAAGTTATGCACCGGTGACTTGACCTGGACGAGCTTCCCGCCGCGCAAGAGCTATTTGCTGCCAGCTATTTTGCCTGAACATGAGGAAATGATGCGGGATGTCATCAGAAAATACCGCGACAACCCAGATATGTTCATGTACTACCTGCTGGATGAGCCTGAAATCAAGAACATTAATGTGTCTGGACTGCGTCACGCTGCGGAAATCATACATGACGAGGATCCATATCACATCACATTTGTGTCCAACGACACGGTTGCAGGTGCCAAGGACTTTGTGGAGTCTGGCGACATGAATGGGCTGCATCCCTATCCAAACCCGCATCCAGGCGTGCCCAAGAGCAACTTCCAGCGTGTCGTCACATTCATGGATCAGGTTATGGCCTTCAACAAGACTCGCAGGATGCCCCAGCTCATCGCATACGCGCAGCAGGGCTTCAACTATGCGGACTTCGGCCAGCGGAACAGCCGTGTCCCCACCTACGATGAGATTCGCACTCAATACCTCATTTCCATCATCCTAGGCGGCAGGGGCGTGGAATTTTACACTCGTCAGGAGAACATCTATCCTGAAATCAACATTGGTTTCCCGGCGCTTGTCAAGGAATTGAATGCGTTGGCACCTGTCATTCTGGAGAACGACGCGAAGGAGCCTGCCTTCGCCAACAGCAATCCCAATGTTCGCACCATGCTCAAGAAACATGATGGCGAATACTGGCTCTTTGCGGTTTCCACCACCAGCGGCGTTGAAAAGGCCAGCTTCACATTGCCCGCCTTCGCTGGCAAAAAGCTGAAAGTGCTTGAGGAGGAACGCGCAATCCAGGCGAATGAGGGCGGCGTATTCGAGGACACATTCAGCAACTACCAGGTGCATATCTACACCACCGCAGTGCCGCCAGCATTGGAAAGCCTGGCCTCCATCGAGACCCGCATTGCAAAGGCAAATGCCAAGCGCAGGAAAGCAGGAAACCTGGCCTTCCAGGAGCTGGAGAACCAAAAAATGAGCATATCGGCCTCCAGCAACAAGGCATACTTCAGGCGTGACGACTCCTGCCTGTGGCATGTGACCGACGGCGTGTTCGTGCCTGAAAACGACACCCATTACTACCAGGTGACATGGCACGACAATACACCCAATAAATATCCTGACTGGCTTATGCTCAACTTCAGGAAGCCTGTCCACCCGTCCAGGGCAGTCATCTATCCTTTCAAGAAGACGCTGAAGGACTTTGAATTGCAGGCTTTCGTAAATGGCCAATGGAAGACGCTGGCTTCCGTGAAAGACGGCAAGGAAAACAAGTACGAACTGAAGCTCCAGCCAGTGGAAAGCACACAGTTCAGGCTGTTTGTGACTGCATCCAATGGCCCTCACACAATTGTTGATGAGATTGAATTATACGAGAAATAGTGGATTGTAGAACAGGAGAAAGAACAATGAAAAGAAGCTTTACTTTGATTGAATTGCTGGTTGTAATCGCCATCATTGCCATTCTTGCTGCCATGCTTCTGCCGGCATTGAGCAAGGCGCGAGAGAAGGCGAAACTGATTTCATGTGCAAACAACGAAAAGTCAATTCTGCTGGCAATGATACAGTATGGAGATGATTTCGACGGGTACTTGCTACCCGCACTCTGCGAGCAAACCAATGTAGCGGAGTATCGTGTCCTGAACGCCCCAAGCACTACTTGCACCTATCCCTATTTCCTCTGCCCCTATCTTGGCTTGACTCAGAAGATTCCCAAGAACAAGTACCTTGTTTCAGACACTGACGAGTATCGTACATTCTATGGCGCGGACACAAGAGGCGTTTTCTGCTGCCCTGCGTCAAGCGCAATAATCAAAACGTACGCATACGCGCATTACGGCATCCCGGAATACTACGTCGGCGGTCGCGGTGGCTGGGACAAGCTGCGCTATTTCCACGCAATGATGCCTTCCCAGATCTGCCATATCGGAGATTCTGTATATCCGACTACAGACAAGGAAGCTGGACAATTCGGTAAGGAGGACAAATCCGAATTCAAACAGAATGGTCTGGTCCAGATATGCAACGATGGTCGCCAGTGGGCACGCAAGCGCCACGGCATGAAGGCAAACTGCGGAATGCTTGATGGACATGTTGAAACACATACGGAAAACGAACTCCGCGGTCTCAATGGCACTGGCTACTGGAACAATATCTTCCTGGGCTACAAGGGATTCAACAATGGTGTAAAGCCGTGAACTGGCATAATGAGATTTGAATTATGGAAAGCACAATGAAAAGACATTTTACCCTTATTGAGTTGCTGGTTGTGATAGCGATCATCGCCATTCTTGCGGCCATGCTGCTGCCGGCGTTGAGCAAGGCCAGGGAGAAGGCCCGCTGCATCAGCTGTGTCAACAACATGAAGTCCCTGAGCAATGTGGACCACCAGTATTCCAGCGACTATGAGGATTGGATTATGCCAGTGGTATGGAAGAACACAAACGAGGGTTCCGGCAACACCTGGATTATGCTGGTGAAACCATATCTGGGCATTAGCGCAAGTTATACCAATGATGTGGCTGGCATGAAGAACTGGGCTACTCTTGTGTGCCCAAGCGAAGGCATTGAATGGGGCGCATACGCCGACAAGAAATTCGCATATACCCACTATATGCGGAATGCCTCCTGCGGAAACTACAAGTACAGGAGCGAATTCGGCTCATACGCTGCCTACGAATTGAAGCAGCGCCGCCTGAAGAAGGTCAGCGAACTGTCCGAACCTTCCATTGCCATGTTCTTTGTGGACAGCAATTACCTGATGGATTCGGCGTTTGGCTATTGGTCCAGCGTTTGGAAATGCGGAAGGCACAATGGCGGGGTTCAGACTGCTGTATCTACTTCACTTGTCACATATCTCGGCGGCGCCGCGAACATGTCATTTGGAGACGGACACGTTGAGACCATAAAAGTCAACAGCATCACCACTGACACCAGTTATGCCCTTGCCCAGCAGCGCGACAAGGACTTCTGGGGCACCAAGGAGGATTGATTCCTGAGATTCACAGCGACACGAAAAACACCACCGTTTTTGATGACCAAACCACTGAGC
>JAFZZD010000573.1 GCA_017615955.1 Victivallales bacterium | reverse complement strand
CGCAGTCTTTTCCTTGTCAGTGGATTGAGGACAAAGAATTTCATTTCAATTAAAAGGGCAAATGGCAGCTTCCCCTTTATTATTTGGCATATTTGACGAAGTTGTCGTCCACTGGCAGTATCCTGATGTTTTTATGCTTTGGCAGGTATGTGCCGCCATTGCCGGAAGCCAGTATGCGCCCGCCACGCTTCAGAAAATCGTCGATCTGGCTCTTGTAGAAGTCTTTTTCGAACATTCTCTTGTAGGAACCCTCGTCGCCGTCAGGCATGACTATCACATCGTAGTGGCGGAGGCTTCCAGTGTTTATTTCATGAAGGCTGAATACGTCCACATCAAGCGATGGATCCTTGTCCATTTCAAGCATTTCGTATGTGGCGAGAGGGCCTACGCAGGCCAGGGACATGAAGCCGACGCGTACTGGCTTTGGGCTTTTCTCTGGATATTTCGGCACGGGGCGCACGCCTGAAAGCGCATAGATGTAGCCCAGTGCTATGTCATGGGTGGATTCGTAGGATTCAGGATGGAAGCTGCTGGCAAGCACCTTGCCCTTGCCGTATGTCCCATATACTACTGAAGGTGTGCCCAGGAAGTTTAGAGCCTCTTTGCCGTAGCCGCTGACGGAGCTATTGAACACTGACAGCACCTGGCTCTGTCCCTTGTCTATAGGGTCTGTGGCTTTCATTATATTGCCGCCATTGTAGCGCACAACACGTTTTCCCGGCTTGATGCCAAGCATTTTTGCGCCATCTTCATTGAAATCCACTTCCAGGTCGGCCAGTTTTCCCGCGCCCTGGATGTAGTCGTATGCAAGGAAACCGAATCTGCCAGTCCTGTTCATTGCATTGTAGCTGCCTGCGCAGATCCCAAGGTACATGCCACCTTCCTCAACGAACTTCTTCACATTCATATATCCATCGGGACGCATTGCGCCGATTTGCTTGGCGCCGCCACCACCAGGGCACAGCAAAAGCTGTATTTCAGACAAACGCCCGTCGCGGATGCCCTTTCCATTCAACAAGGTCAGTTCAATTTGCGGAGAGTTCGCCAGCAACCTGGCCCAATTGAAGGGACCATTTCCCCTGCAGCCCTCGTCCAGATACAATCCAACCTTCAAAGTCTGCTTGACGCCTTCTTCCTGCTGGACATCTTCTACCGCCTGCTGTTCGGGATTCTCCTGTTCTGGCTTTTTCCAGAATGATATTGATACGCAGGATGCCATAAATATGGCGCAAAGAACAATTGTGCAAAATCTCATGCAGAAAGACTTGAATTTCATGTAAAAAGCCTCCAGTTGTTTTTAGGTAACTGTTTCAACAGTCACAATTATATTGATTAGTGTTATTTTCTAGCGAATCGGGCATAATATACACCACAAATCAAAAATAACTCAAAGAGCATGGCAATGTGGCGTAATCGGTCAATCCCCCTCTGGGGCTAATGGGACTAATGCGACTAATGGGACTAATGGGACTTATGGGACTTATGGGACTAATGGGAAATTGCATCGCATAAGTCCCATTAGTCCCATTAGTCCCAGGGAACGTGACCGATTACAATGGGGCTGCGATTGATATTGCCATGCCATTGCTACAGCCTGATCACCTGGTTCCACAATTCCTTTGTGAGACCGTCCCTGTATGCGGAGCGGCAATTGCAGCCTGTTTTTGAATGCGGTTTGCTGCACTCTGTACCTAGCCTGGAATATTCGTTCTGCACTTCGCTGGGCAGTGGGATGAATTTGTGCCAGGCTCCATCTGTGTAGAAATCCACCTCAAGGTAGCCAGCGGGGAAATGGGTGGGCTGTGGCGTGTTCAGCTGCGTGACTGCATGGCATTTAACCTGCGCTGCCACATTCTTGTGCCCGATGTAGAAAATGCCCCGGCATTTGAACAGTTTCTCCAGCATTGCCTTTGAATTGGGCGTGCCAGCGTCCGTAATTACTCGGTTGGCGTCTGGTATCCAGTCATCCGCCAGCAACTGGTAATGTGTGAAGAGTATGACAGGCTGCTCTGTATTGATGGCGGAGACAACATCTATGTTTGTTTGCTTGTCCAGAAGCCCGTCAGATGTGTCCAATGCCACCAGCTGGAGGTCCTTGTACTGCTTTATCCAGCATCCAGAGCCGAAAATCCTCTGGAAATTGTGCTCCACGTCCATGGGTATGTCATGGTTGCCTGGCGTTGCGTAGAAGGGCAGCGGAAAATCCTTCAGGACTCTTTCCGCCAGGGCGTACTCATCAGGTGTGCCCTTGTCGGTGACATCGCCTGGAGAAATCACGATGTCGCAACCATGTTCGGCAATCATTCGCAGGAACAATCTGACGATGTCGGCGCTTTCCGCGTGAAGGCGTCCCTTTGCGTCATTTTCGTTTAAGGAAAGATGCCAGTCCGCTAGAATTGCCATTTTGAAAAGATGTTTCCCTTGTGGCTTTGGCAAGGTGCGGAACGCCTCGGAGAATGTCTCGTCATTGGCCGTCAGCGAGTATATGTATTCCGTGTCTGGCTGAAGTCCTTCAAAGAGGAAATGCCCAGTGTAATTGTTGCCGTTGGCCTCTTTTTTTAGAATCTCCTGTCCGTTTGATATAATGCAGACGGAAACCTGGGGGACGAACTGCGGCAGTCCAAAACGGAGCTGCACACTGTCCCAGGAAAGGCTTTGGACAGAAATCCAGCTGCCCTTGCATCGACCGAAATCACTCATGGCATCATTCCCTTAAAATTGCGCGTAGTCATGCTTCCTATCTCAGGAAGGCTAGCATTTCCCTGCGGAATATTTCTGCGGCAGTGCAGTTTGCGCGGCATTGCAGTTCATCGCAGCCTGGTTTTTCCTGTATGTCCATGATGCTTTGCCTTTGGACTGGCAGGTATTCCAGCCATTTCACGGGAATGGTGTGCATTTTGCCATCGCCGCCGTATTTTTCTATGTAGTCTTTACGTTTTTCTGTCCTGAAACCGTATGCATTGACTAGGGCGTGCCCCGTGTTATTGCTTCTGGTGATG
>JAFZZD010000572.1 GCA_017615955.1 Victivallales bacterium | reverse complement strand
GGGGACGGCAAGCCGTCCCCCACCCCGTACGTGCATACATAGGGAATTACGCGCACGCGAGGGGGACATGGGAAATGGCTGTTGGTGCGTGTTTTTAAAAACTTGAAAAACGGGTGGCATTTATGGACAAAACATCGGAACTTAGATTTGAGAAGATGCGCATTCGGGGGCGTAAGGTAGGGAAGCCTTCCTGGTTTCCTGCCATGCGGGAGCTGATAAAGTCGGAAATATCTGCGGAACTGGCGGAGGATGATGGCTTGTTCATCGGATATGGTATGTTTAAGGATGGACTTCCTTACACCATGCAGGACAGCTATGACACGCCTGAGGAGACGCTTGCATTCAACGCCGCCGTGCTGGAGAACCAGTACCTGAAGGCGGTATCCCTGCCCGAACTGGGCGGAAGGCTGTGGTCCCTGTTTGACAAGGAGAACAATCGCGACCTGATACTGGAGAACACGGCCTTCATTCCCTGCAATCTTGCCATACGCAATGCCTGGTTCGCTGGCGGAGTGGAGTTCAACTGCGGGCGTCGCGGGCACGATGAGCAGACCTGCTCCCCTCGCTTTGCGGCAATTGTGCAGCACAATGAATATCCTGTGCTGAGAATATATGAATACCAGCGGGACAGGGGCACCCCATTCCAGTATGACTGCTTCCTGCCGCCAGATTCGCGCATGCTGTTCATTCGCGGCAGAATATGGAATCCCAACAGGTATGTGGTACCGATGTACTGGTGGAGCAACATCGCGCTGCCTGAAATGAAGGGCAGCAGGGTGGTGGTTCCCGCGATGTCCGCTTTTGCCAACTGGTATCACAATGGCTCACACGCGCTGGCTAAAGTGGATTTGCCATTCGGCGAGGGCTTCGATGGCACATATCCAACCAATTTCCAGTATGTGAAAGACCACTTCTATGACATACCCGAAACACAGCGTCCCTATCAATGTGTGTTCCAGCCTGACGGCTATGGCTTCTGCCACGTCTCCACCAGGTGCCTCCGGGGAAGGAAGTTGTTTGTGTGGGGGCAGTCCCAGGGCGGGCGGCATTGGAACAGAAAGCTGCTGGGGCCTGGATTGGACAGTTACATCGAGGTGCAGGCGGGGCTGGCCCGCTCCCAGCAGGAATGTCTGCCCATGCCGCCCAGAACTGCCTGGGAGTGGCTTGAGGGATATGGCTCCTTGACAATGGAGCCAGAAAAGGTGTTCGGCGACTGGCAATTGGCAATAGATAGCACATCCGCCGCCATTGACAAGATGATGCCAGAGGCAAAATTGGACGAAATGCTGCGCCAAAGCCACGATGAAATCGCACTGAAGAAGGGTGAAGTGGTCGTTCAAGGTTCTGGCTGGGGCGCTCTTGAGGAGCAGCGCATTGGCGGAAAACTATGTCCGCAGCTGGACTTTGGCAATCTGGGGGAAGAGCAGAAGCCCTGGCTGGAATTGCTGCGGAACAAGACTATGCCAGATGCCAACCCAGTTTCGTATCAGGTGTCGGACGAGTGGTTTGCCCTGCTCAAGGACGCAAAGCCAGACCGCATGGTGCATTACCACTTGGCGCTGAACTACTTCAGGCGCGATGACTTGGAACGTGCGGAACGGGAACTGGAGATGGCTGGACCCATTGCAGGCCATCCGCATCTGCTGCACGCAATGGCGAATGTGCGCAGCCAACAGAACCGCAGGCAGGAGGCGGCAGACCTGATTTTACAGGCTGGAATGTGTGTACTGGACGATGCCTCGTTCATCAAGGAAGCACTGAAAATGCTGCTGCAACTGGAAGCATATCCGCTAATGAAGAAACTGATACAGGCGTTGCCGACAGAGGTCGCTGCCTTGCCTTTGATCAAGTTGATGAGGGCATTTGCCCTTGCCTACACAGGCGAGTTGGACGCCGCAGAAAGTGTGCTTATGGAAGACGGCGGCATTTCAGTGCCAGACATACGCGAAGGCGAAAATTCCACATCCCAGTTGTACCTGTACATCCAGGCGGAAAAAGCCAGGCGCAATGGCACTGTCTTCGA
Source organism: Victivallales bacterium (assembly GCA_017615955.1). Next base: position 5,185 of record JAFZZD010000572.1, on the reverse strand, counting down.
TGCCACAACTGCGCAGGTGCCATATTTCCTCGACCTCCGCATGTCCTGATACAACGCAGAGACGCTCTTTTTAACGCGGAGGCGCTTTTTTAACGCGGAGGCGCTCTTTTTAACGCAGAGGCGCAAAGACGCAGAGACGCAAAGGTTTTATAGTTATATTTGGATATTCCAAGTAAACTATTTATCCTTTGCGTCTCTGCGTCTTTGCGCCTCTGCGTTAAAAAGAGCGTCTCTGCGTTAGAAGTTGGCAGTCATGTTCAGACCCCAGCAGACATTGAAGGCGTTGTTGTTTTCGTCTTCCTTCCAGTCGCGGCGGACGCTGCCGTCGATTGCCCAGCCCATCTGTGCGTATGCGCCGATGGAGAAATGCTCATTGATTTCATACTTCAAGGTTGGCTGGATGCAGAGGCTGTACACCGCGGTGTGCCTGGTGCTTCCCGTGTACTGATGGTTGCCGCACCACAGTTCTACTGGGCACTCGAAGGAGAGCTGCTCGCTTACCTGCGTCAGCTTCTGCTCGAATGTGGCGTTCACATTGCCCTTGATGACGTCGTTCTCGAAGTCATGGACGAATGCGATACCAGGACTCAGGAACAGGTCAGTTGCATTGATGTCAATTTCATATTCCTTGGTGTCAGCGGTGTAGTTGTGGTCTTTGTCGCGTGGATAGTTGTAGTAGATGTAGTCGAAATTGAATTCCAGCGTGCCAATGCCAGCTACTTCGGGAATGCTGAATGTGAAACCTGCCAGCCAATCCCACTCCTCCACATTGTCGTCGTTGCCGCAGGCATCGGTCCAGTCATATATGGCGACACCACCGACATGCACTGCGAAGTTTTCTGTAATGCCCCATTCAGCAGTAAGTCCAATGGTGGTGATGTGGTCAGGATTGCCTACATTGCCTTCTGACATGTAGCGGGAAGTATGGTCAAGGTTCAGTTCCAGCGATGGAATCCAGGCTGAACGCTCTTCCTTTTCTGCTTCCTTCGACGCTTCTTCTGCCGCCATGACGGCACCTGCCAGCATAATTCCACTCAATGCACAAACAGTAAGTTTGTTCAGTTTCATTGTTTTCTCCTCTTTTTGATGTTTGGATGTTTTGTAATTTAAAAGTTTGTAATGATAAATCAAGGGTTTATTGCGTGATTGTGAACGGGCGCTTGGCCGTGCATTCAGGAATGCTATTTCTTGCAGCAGTGGCAGTCTTTTCCGCATCCGCATCCGCAGTCACCTTCGCGGTGCTTCCTGATGACATGCCGCACTGCCAGGACAAAGAGAACCGCTATGACCAGTCCGATGATGATATTTGCAGTCATTTCCGTACCTCCGTCAGTGTTTCTTTGGAGGCTGGGCGGAATACGGCTAGCAGCACCAGCAGCACCACGATGATGGCGGCAAGCTGGCCAATGCCGAATGACGCGCCAGCCCTGAACAGAACGCCCAGACGGAAGCAGACCAATGCCAGGCAATAGCCCACCAGCAGCTGGAAGCCAATGGCGATGCATCCCCATTTCGCATTTCCCATCTCACGCCAGATGGTTGCGATTGCGACCAGGCAAGGCGGGAAGAACAGGTTGCAGACCATAAAGCTGAAGGCAATCAGCTTGGCGTACATCTCGCGCATGGCGGGTTCCGTGATGGCAACTGGAACCATATCTGCGAACAGCGCCTGTATGCCCTTGAGCGTGCCGCCAGCCACGTCAGGCGAAAGTATCGCCAGTGTTGCGGTTGCCTGCTCCTTGGCGACTTCGGCGGAAACGCAGGCTACGGCGCCTTGCCATGTCCCGAAGCCAAGTGGCCTGAATATCCAGGCGAAGCACTGTCCGATGTCGTGGAGCATACATTGTTCAAGGCCTTCCGCGCTTTCCGGGTCAAGCAGATTGAAGTGCCAGTCAAAGTGCATGAGGAGCCAGAGGACTATGCAGGCGGAGAAGATGATGGTACCTGCCTTGATGGCGTATGCCTTGCCGCGCTCCCAGGTGTGTATAAGGACACCCTTGAGGCTGGGCGTATGATATGCCGGCAGCTCCATCACAAAGGGCGCGGCCTCGCCGGCGAAGGCCTTTGTCTTCTTCAATGCGATGCCGCCCAGGATGACGATGCCGATGCCGATGAAGTACATGCTGGGTCCCACCATGTTGCTGTCAGGGAAGAACGCCGCCACGATCATGGCGATGATGGCGACCTTCGCGCTGCATGGCAGGAAGGTGGCCAGGATGATGGTCATGCGACGGTCGTTCTCGTTCTCGATGGTGCGTGTCGCCATGACGGCGGGAACGCCGCAGCCAGTGCCAACCAGCATGGGGATGAAGGACTTGCCAGACAGGCCGAAGCGGCGGAAGATGCGGTCCATGATGAAGGCGATGCGTGCCATGTAGCCGCAGTCCTCCAGGAATGCCAGGAACAGGAACACGATCAGGATCTGGGGCAGGAAGCCGAAGACAGTGCCCACGCCGCCGATGATGCCGTCAAGTATCAGGCTCTTGAAGAAGTCGTTTGCTCCAATCTTGTCCAGGACTGCCTCCACCAGTCCAGGTATGCCTGGCACCCAAAGGCCATATTTGGAGGGATCGGGTTCATTCTCTTCGGCAGCCGCCTTTTTGTTCTTAAGGTAACTCTCGTAGCCGATGATTTCCGTGTGGTCAATTTCACCACTTTCCTCATCCTCGAAATAGACGGGAACCTTCAGCAGCTTGGCAAGTTCGGGGTGGTCGATTTTGAATTCAGCATCGTCAGCATCGCCATTGGCGGGCTTTGGGGTGATTTTCTTTGCAGCCTCGAATAATGCCTGTTTTTCAGCGGCGTCCTGTGTCAACAACTTGACATACAGTGTGGCCTGTTCATTGTCCGCTGCGGTTGCCTTTTCGGTGGCTGTTTTCAGCAGAGCGGCGGCCTCGGCAGCCTCTTTCTCAAGAAGCTCTGCGTTCTCCAGTGCCTTGGTGTATGCTGTCTCGAATTTCTCCACGCGCAATTTGGCATCCTCATAGTCGCCAGAGACGCTCTCCCATGTCTCGGGTTCGAATTCCACCTCGCTTGCCTTTTCCTCGTATTCTGGCTCTTCGGGGAGTTCCTCGCCCTTTGCCCAGGCTTGGGCACATGCCAGCTGCCAGGCTGCCTTGGCCTCCGCATTTGCGGCGTCAATTTCAGCGTTCTTCTCGGCAAGTGCGGCCTTTGCGTCAAATGCCTTCTCGGCTGCGGCGTTGCGCTCCTTGACCTCCTTTGACGTGAAGAGCGCGCTGTCTGCTGTCCATGCCACGAACCAGCCGTCGCCGAACACGCCGTCGTTGGCCCAGTCTGTCATCCAGGTGCCCACTGTTGAAACGGAAATCCAGTACATAAACCAGATGATTACCGCGAATATCGGCAGCGCCAGCACTCGGTTGGTGACCACGTGGTCAATCTTGTCCGAGAGAGAGAGGCTGCCAGGCATGGCCTTCTTCTTTACGGTCTGACCAATAACCTTCTTGATGTAGGCGTAGCGCTGGTTGGTGATGATGCTTTCAGAGTCATCTTCCATCTCCTTCTCGCAGTCCTTTATATGCTCCTCCAGATGGGAGAGCAATTCCTTGTCCAGGTTCAACTCCTTCAGGACCTCCTCGTCCCGCTCGAAGATTTTAACTGCGAACCAGCGCAGGTTCTGCTTGTCCACCTTCTTGTCTATGGATTCCTCAATGTGCGCGATGGCGTGCTCCACGGAACCCGAGAAAACGTGTGGATGCTCGCCGCATTTGCCTGACCTTGCGATTTCCATTGCCTTTTCAGCCACTTCCTTGCAGCCATCTCCATTCAATGCGCTGATTGGCACCACGGGGCAGCCCAATGCTTCAGACAATTTCTCCAGTTGGATTGTGTCCCCGTTCTTCTTCACCAGGTCCATCATATTGACGGCCACGATGGTTGGTATGTTAAGCTCAAGCAGCTGCGTGGTCAAATACATGTTGCGCTCGATGTTCGTGCCATCGATGATGTTGATGATTGCGTTGGGCTTGTCATTGACCAGGTAGCGGCGCGCCACGACTTCCTCCAGCGTGTAGGGCGAAAGAGAGTAGATGCCAGGCAAATCCTGTATTGTGACGTCCTTGTGCCCCTTCAGGCGACCGTCTTTCTTTTCCACAGTCACGCCAGGCCAGTTGCCTACGTATTGGGCGCTGCCCGTCAGCTCGTTGAACAATGTGGTCTTGCCGCAGTTCGGATTGCCCGCCAATGCAATTTTGATTTCCATTGTCATCGCTCCTTTCGTTTTTATGCCTCGACCTCTATGGCCTCCGCCTCCGCCTTGCGGAGCGACAGCTCATAGCCGCGTACCGTCAGCTCCAGTGGATCTCCCAAGGGCGCGACTTTGCGGACCGTGATCTCCACGTCCTTCGTTATGCCCATGTCCATGATCCTGCGCTTGAGCTTTCCTTCGCAAACCAGCCTGACTACTGTGACCGTCTGGCCAATCACCGCATCCTTCAAAGTCATATTACTTCTCCTTGTTGTTCATGTGGACTGTGGACTGTGGACTGTGGACAGTTCTGTGCGCGGGTGTTCTCGCCCGCGTTTAGTAGGCGCAGTCCTATCCGCGGCTTTCGCCGCGGACACCAGACTGTCCACAGTCCACTGACCACTGTCCACTGACCACTGTCCACTACACCATAATCCTGTTAGCCATGTCCATGCCTATGGCTATCCGCGCTTCCTTGACCTTCACGATCAGGTTTCCATAGCTTCCGCTAAGGATAGTCACTTCCTCGTCCACCACAAAGCCCAGTTCCGCAAGGTGCTGGCGCACTTTCTCATTGCCTGTGATTTTGCGAATGACGGCCTTTTCGCCCACATCCACCATTGACAATGGTAACATTGCCTGTTTCTCCTCTAATAAATTTGTCTTATCTAATTTAATTTTGAACAAAAAAATCCACCTGCGCAAGGGGGGCGCACACGGGGACTAGGCGTGTAGTTATACCCTGTTGTTTACCTGAAATGATGTAGAGTTTCAGATTGCGCAGGTAGATTGAAAGGAGTGATGGCTCTCCTTTCGTTTTGCGCTTAATATACCGATGTTATTTTTGTGTGCAAATCGCTTTGTTAGAAAAAAATTAGTCTAGACAAATTTTCTTATATGATTTTGAGGAATGCTATGTTCCCCAAGAGGGTAGCTAATGGACGCCCGAAGGGCGCAACCATGCGTACCCCAGGCAAG
>JAFZZD010000571.1 GCA_017615955.1 Victivallales bacterium | reverse complement strand
GACAAGCTGTACATCCAGACAGGACGCAGCAAGAACGTGGCCAAGCAGCTGCTTGCGAACGGCAGGACTGAGCTTTGCGCATTCAACGGAAAGCAGTGGATTCGCGTGTCAGGCGTCCTGGTGGATGATCCGCGCAAGGAGGCAAAGGTCTCCATGCTGGAGGCATACCCGCTCCTCAAATCAATGTATTCGGCGGATGATGACAACACGATGGTCCTGTATTTCAAGCCTGGCACCGTCACCGCCACCATTTCGTCCTTCAAGGAAAAGCCCGTTGTAATGCATTTCTGACGAAGGAGTGGAACACGCAGGCGGCAGTGGCGAGCAGCGGCGTGAAATACAGTGTGAAGCGCCCGTCATTGTCATTGAACGTCAGGACCACGACAAGCGCGTGCGCGGCCAGCATGGCGCCTATCGCCCAGGCCGCTGGCCTGCGCCTGTTCAGCAGCAGACCAGCCAGGCCAAGCAGCGCAATTGGCAGATGGTAGGCAAGCAGGAACAGATTATGCATCCGTGAATATGACGGGCGTATGCGCAGGAACATCACGCCAAGGCGCTTCAGCGCAAGCCAGGCGGAGGCGAGCGGGTGGCGCAGCGCATAGAGCAAGCCGTCCACAAGCCCTGTTTTGCTGAAATCCGCTTTCGGCATCTCCACGCGCCAGAGCTCCTCCTGCCAGACGACTTCACCCGTGTACAGCTTGATTGTCGGGCTTTGCTGCTGTATGCCGTTTTCGGCAAATGCAATTGAGAGCAACGCATAGCAGACGACAATTGCCGCCGCGGCACTCGCCTTCCATTTTAGTTTTTGAATGCAGGCGCAGGACCACAGCAAAAGCACAGCCGGCAATTGAATCCAGCCAGTTGGTCTCAGGAATGCAGTCAGAAGAATCCAGGCAAATGCCGCTGGCATGCGCCAGCGCCTTGCCTTGTCCATTGCCCATAGTGACAGAAAGGCATTGATGCACACGCAGGATGTGTAGATGGATTCCGTCATTATGGCGCAATGCCACGCGGCGAATTCAGGATTAAGCGCAAAAAGAAGCCCTGCAAGAACACCGCAGGCGTTGCCGTCAAGACGTCTGCCTATCGCAAGCAATGCGGCAAGCGCGGCCAGCGCAAACGCCAGATGCAGGAATATTATGCCTGGCCCGGCAAGCCCGCACAGCAGACAGTAGCCAAGGTATGAGCGCTGTATTTCCTCCAATGGCTGCCCATGGAGCATCGCATGGCCTCCATGGATGTAGCGCCAGGAATCACCAGTCAGCCTGGCATTGGCTGGAGAGACGGCATAGCCCTCGGGCCCGGAAAAGCCGTGCATGGGGAAAACGCCTGGATGCCAGTACATGAACGCCGCGAGCGCCAGCATTCCCAGCGCCAGGACGATGAACGCGATTCGCAGCGTCCTGTGACCGTCTTCCAGATGACTATCCATGCCGGACTAGTCCCTGCGCAGTTTGCCTCTGATTCTCGCGCAGGCGCTGCAGCCTGACTTGTGCAGCAGTATGAACGGGTCCTCCGCGTAGATTTTCTTCATCGCCTGGCAGAGCTCCTTTGCGTCCATTACCGTGATTGTTCCCTTGCCGACTTTTGCTTCGCGGGGTATTCCCATTTGAAGCAGCTTCTGGAAATATGGCGCATTCCTGCCCTTGCCGTACCAGCCGCCGCGACAGCCGCCAGGATAGTTCACGATCAGGCGCGTCCCAATGGTGCCGTCTTCATTTTCAACCAGCGCGTATGTTTCGTCAAGGTAGCCCAGGAACCAGGCCTCGGTGGCGTGGATGAAGGTGTTTCCGCCGATGGCCTCGCCTATGAAAACAATCTTGCCGCCCCAGTCGCGGAGCTTGCCCCAGGGACCGCCCTCTGCAAACACGTTCATCGGCTCTGGAGATTCAAGGAAGGCCGCCGCCTTTCTGCCCCAGGCGCATACGGAATGCGTGGGATTGCCGCTGCGGAGTACGCCTGGCGCGCTGCGGAATGTCTCTGGAATCCTGCCCACCCAGGGCTCGATGGCCGAGGTCTTTGGGTTGTATGGCGGGCGCGCGCCGCCGTCAACGCAGGAGACCAGCGCGGGCATCGCGAGGATGCCGTCCT
>JAFZZD010000570.1 GCA_017615955.1 Victivallales bacterium | reverse complement strand
TTGCACCTTGAAAAGCTGTCAGGCAATTTAGAAGCCCAGTGGAGCATAAGAGTAGGAAACACAGCATACAGGATAACATTGATTCCGTGCGACGACAATGAAGTCGAGATTACAAGCGGTGACATTCTGGCGATGGCGACAACAATCAAGATAGTCGAGATAGTGGAGGTATCCAATCATTATGAGTAACACAATGCATAACGAGAACATCGAGTTTTACGGAAACATAGCCGCCGTGCATCCTGGATACCACATTCAGGCGATTGCCGATGAACTCGGCATGTCGCAAAAAGAACTTGCCGCCAGGCTGGGCATCACGGAGAAGACCATGAGCTGTCTGCTTCATGAGAAGGCTCAAATGACACCTGACATCGCAGAACGGCTATATGCTGTCTTCGGCATCAGCGCACAGACCTGGATGAATATGCAGGTATCGTATGAACTGCACAAGCATCAGATAAACGAGCTTAAAATAATAGCTGCCCAAAAGGATATTCTGGGTAAGATTGAATACGGCTACTTTGAAAAACTGGAGAACAGCAAGTCGAAAGGGAATTCCAGGAAACAGATACAAAACCTCTGCAACTGGCTTCAAATCGCAAACCTGCAAATGCTCCTTGCACCACAGGCATTTGCAAACTTCCGCACGGCGACAGAAAACACAACTGAAGTCAACTCGTTGAACACCTGCGCCTGGCTCTGCTATGCGCAGGCTAAGGCAAGGAGCATGCAGACGGAGGAGTTTTCACTGAGTAAACTAAAAAAGGCCATACCAGCACTTAGGGACTTGATGGCAATGCCATTGGGCGAGGCAATGGAAGCCGCAAAAAGAATCCTTGCAGAATGCGGAGTTGTCTTTCTGTTTCTTCCATATATGAAAAACACCAATGTCAACGGAGCTGTAACTTGGTTTACATCCAAAAAAGCCGCCTTGATAATCAATGACTGGCGCAAAAGCGCTGACTGCTTCTGGTTTACATTCTTCCACGAAATCGGACATGTCCTTCAGCAAAAGCACAAGATGATGCTGGTCAGCTATCACATTCCAGAGGAAAAAGAGCTTGAAAATGACGCAAACGACTTCGCAAACAGTTTGCTTATGCCTGATTATGATTCCTTTGTGTCCGTAAAACGCAATTTTGATGAAATCCGCGACAAGGCACTTGAACTTAAAATCCTGCCAGGAATTCTTGCTGGAAGAATGGCCCGCGATGGTTTTATATCACATTCCATTGCCAATATGTTCACCACAAAGATAGCATTGTAGCGCGAAACTTTCCCACCCGCGTGTAAGGGCTGAGGTCGGTGTCGCAGAAGACCAGCACCAACTCGTATGCATTCTTGTTTATCAGGAACTGGTAGCGTGCGGGGATGTTACTTATGCCCTTATATGCGGAAACCAGATACAACTTGTCCATAAATGCGTCACCGAGACGGATGGAGGCCTCCTGCACACTGTTATTGTCGAGTTGCGTATGAGAATTGCCAAATTTGCATAAGATGCCAAACTCATCATCTGTCAGAAATCTGTGGATAAATGAGTGGGACTATTTGTCGGCGATTGTGATTTTCACGCTGTCTGGCGCAAGAACAAGCGGTTTTTCACCGCTTTTTTTGCTGATGCGGACTGGGCCGTGCGGTGTCGGGAACACGCCCCTGGCATATTCCAGGTCTCCCAGTTCTGGCTGTATAAGCAGGCTGCCTGCGCCAGGTTCCGTGATGGAGACGCCCAGCACCTTTTCCATGAGAAACGCCGCCGGGCCACCAGACCAGCCGTGGCATAGGCTGTGCCTAAGCCCCTTGTAGCAGTAGTTGCCGAAATCCTTGTGCAGGTCATCCTTTCCAGGCACAGGTAGCTCGTCGATGGGACTGGCGTTCTTTACCCAGTCCAGGTTGAAGTCCTCCCAGAAGGTAGTGGCTCCATAATCCAGCATAGCGCCCCAATAGCGTCGCATGACCTCAAGTGCACTTTGCACAGGCTGCGCCAGAAGCATATAATAGCCGTAGAACGTGCTCACCCCATTGGTGCAGTCCGTGGTCAATACATTTGATGCGTCAGTGATGCCGGCAAGTGTCAGCATCGCGGCTGCGGTCTTGTTTCCCTTGCAGTCGGGGACGAATGCCTGCATTCTCTGGCGGCAGTCCCTGGCGAACTGCGAGTTCTCCATGTCTCCGAGTGCCAGCAGCAGCCTTGCCGCCCTGTCAAACATCAATGCGAAGAGACCATGCCCGCCTGCCAGTTGCGCCTCAGGGTTTTCGCTGGTGGGCCAATCCAGGAAGCAGGGCTTCGTGGCGCGCCCATTTTCGTCAATCATCTCCGCAAAATGATGCACCAGACCAACAAGGTATTCATGCTGCTCGCGCAGGTATTCGATATTGCCTGAATGCCAGTAGAGGTCGTATTGGTTTATCACCCACCAGAGCGAATAGGACATCATGGTGTTCATATAATGCGGGAGCGGCGTCTGTTCCCTCACATAGTCCATGCTGCTGCGAATCAATGAATAATCATCGAATGTGGAGAGAATTACGCGTATCTCGGGATTTAGGTCGCCCAGCCACACCAGGCGGTCCCGCTTGACGCCATCGTAAATGTAGTCCTGCATTGTGAGCTGGACCGTGTAAACAGCAGTTTCGTAGATGCGATTTATGCGCTGGTCGCTGCATTCAAAAGCCCCGATGCGTGGCAGGTCATGATAGACGGCCACCGCGATTATGCCAAGCAGACAGTTGCTTCCCTCCACACCGTCAATTCTCACAAAGCGGAAGCCAGTGGAACCGAAGTCGCGGCTGCCCAGCATAGGCAGCTTGAGAATGTCATCGTGTATTCCGTGGTCCTGGTTAGGCGAGGACATTGCCTCGCTCACGGATTCCCCAAAACGCACACGCACGACGCCATCGCCATTGCGCCCGCCAGTTGTCAGCTTTATGCCACCTGCAATTTCCCTGCCGAAATCCAGCAGAATCCATGCGCCTGGATTAAGCACCTGGTAGTCGTTTTCCTTTGCGGTGACGTAGCTTTGATATACAATGCGGTTGACAAAGAATTCGGGGTGCTCGACACCCTCGCTTGCCACCACGCGCACAGGCGGCAGATAATCGCGGACACGCTGGTCCCTGATTGCATTTGTGTATAATGACATGGTTTATTTGGCGATGGTTGAACTTGAATGAGGTCAAAAAAATTACCATGGAACTTGGATTTTTCAAGTGGACAGTGGACAGTGGACTGTGGACTGTGGACAGTGGACAGTGGAC
>JAFZZD010000059.1 GCA_017615955.1 Victivallales bacterium | reverse complement strand
CCTCAAAGAGGCGGACTACATACCAAACGAGATTGTGGCAGACCGCTTTTTCCGCAAGGTATTCGAGCGCGGCGAAGATGACATCGCGCTTCACGCTGAATTGAGCAATTTCGGAACAGCTCCGCTTCAGGGCATCACAGTAAAGGCAGAGACGCTTGGCAAGCAAATGCCTGACGTGAAGCTGGACAAGATTGAAGTCGGCCAGACCGGGAAATTCTCATACAAAATCAACCAATGGCTCATACCAGGCAAATACGAGATCAAATGCAAGGCCATTGACGCAAACGGCAATGAGCTTTGCTCAGCTACCCTGCCCTATACCATAGTTCCAGCCTACGGCGACTTCATGCCAGTGGTCCTCTGGGGCGGCGGCTCAATCGAGAATGTCAAGAACGCCGGTTTCACGCACAAGAGCGCAAGCATATATCCCATCAGAGGGGATTTCAAGCAGGAAAGCATTCCTGGCATTATTGAAGCGCTGGACAACGACCTGGCCAACGGGCTGTATGCCTACACCAGCATACACACGAAATACCGCTTCATCACATCAAAGCGCTTCCTGAACGTCAACAAGCAGGGCAAGCCATACAAGAGGGACGGCCTTGAGGCCACGCATCCAGAAGTGCGCAAGGAATTCGAGAATGTCGTGACGCAGATGGCAAAGGCCGTCGGCGACCATCCCGCATGGGACAGCACACTAATCAACAGTGAAATCAGAGGCTCGGCGGCCCCGTCATACACTGGTTACCAGCAGGCCAATTTCAGGAAATTCGCGGGCTACGACATACCTGACGACATTGATTCGGGCTCTCCCAAGACATACAACGGCATTCCTGGCTTCCCCTGGAACAGGATAATCGATTCCAAGGAGCCGCACTATGTCTATTACACATGGTACAAAAGGAACGGCGACGGATGGAATGATCTGCAGACGCTTATCAGCGACACCATCCACAAGTACGTGAAGCACCACCATTTCACCTTCCATGACCCAGCAGTCAGAGTGCTTCCGCTATGGGGTTCAGGAGGCAACGTGGATGTAATCTCGCAGTGGACCTACACGTATCCTGACCCGATCAAGATCGGGCAGGCGACGGACGAAATGCTCGCAATGGCAGACGGCCATCCAGGCCAGCGGGTGATGAAGATGACGCAGGCGATATGGTACCGTTCAAGGACCGCCCCCAAGGAGAGGACCGTTCCCTATCCGCCAGAATGGTATTCCAGGGAAAAGAACGCGACTTTCATCACGATTGCGCCTGATTTTGTCAGGGAGGCGATATGGAGCAAGGTTTCCAGGAAGATTGACGGCATCATGTACCATGGTTCGGGCTCTTTGCTGACAGTCGAGAACCACGGCTATCGCTACACCAATCCAGAAAGCAAGAAGGTGCTGGCTGATACGGTGGCCAGGGTCATCAGGCCACTTGGACCAATGCTCAAGAAGATACCTGAAATGGCTCCTGAGGTGGCCATTCTGGAAAGCGCGACTGGCTGGCTGTACGCAAGCTCCCATTCAACAGGCGGATGGAGCGGCAACTGGACTGCCGACCTGCATCTGGCGCTGCAATGGGCGCACATACAGCCCAGCATCATATACGAAGAGCATCTGCTCAACGACCTGAAGATTGACAAGATCAAGGTCATCTTCATTCCAGGCGCGGAAGTGCTTACGGACACAGTGCTGGCAAAGCTCCAGGAGCTCCAGTCGAAGGGCGTCATAAT
>JAFZZD010000058.1 GCA_017615955.1 Victivallales bacterium | reverse complement strand
GGCATGGACTATACCGCGCTGCGCTATTTCAACGCCTGCGGTGCAACCAAACTGCATGGCGAGGACCACCATCCGGAAACACATTTGATTCCCCTGGTGCTGCAGGCGGCGGCTGGCGTGGGCAAGTCAATATCCGTATATGGCACTGACTATGATACGCCAGACGGCACCTGCATACGTGACTATGTCCACGTGCTGGACCTTGCGCAGGCGCATCTTCTGGCGCTGGAGCAGCCAGGCTCCAGCATATACAACCTTGGTTCTGGCACCGGGCATAGTGTAAAAGCCGTGATTGACACGGTCAAGCGTGTCACGGGCAAGGATTTCAAGGTGAAATACGATGAACGCCGTCCAGGCGACCCTGCCAGGCTTATCAGCGATTCCACCAGAGCGCGTACATTGCTGGGATGGAAGCCCGCATACGATGACTTGCATGAAATCGTGCGTTCCGCCTGGGAATGGCGCCAGGCAAATCCAAATGGCTACAAGGATTGAGTTTATGCAGAATGCCAAGAAGATAGCCGCAATAGTCCTTAAACTGGCAGGCGTGGCATTGGCGGTTTTCCTGCTGGCGCGTATCATGCGTGGCATTGAGGGTGACGCGCTTGCCACATTGCGTGGCAGTTGCAAGCCACTGATTGCGTTGGCTGTGCTGTGCTACGGCATGGTCAATTTCATCGCCGCCTGGCGCTGGAAGCTGCTTCTGGATGTGCAGGGCATACAAGCACCGCTGTATTCCATTTTCAAACTTACGCTAATAGGCGTATTTTTCTCGCAAATCATACCAGGATGCGTCAGCGGGGACATTATGAAACTGGCTTTTGTGATGAAATACAGCAGAAATCAAGGCGCGGAGGCGGCATTGACCATTTTGGTTGACAGGTACATTGGTTTGTTTGGATTGTTTGTGGTGGCTGCGCTGTCCTGCCTGTTCTGCCTCGTGAAGTGTCCTGGGATTATTGAGGGCAACAAGGTCATATTGCTGGCATTTGCCTTCGTCTGGGCGGCATTCATAGGCATGCCATTATTCTGGTTCCTGTTTCTGGAACGCGCATTTTTCATAAAATGGAAGCCAATTGCCAGCATTTTGAAGGCATTGCGTGGCAGGCTGCCAGGCAAGGTGAACGAACTGATTTCCAGGGTGGCCGCCGCCATTGACCTGTACAGCAATGAAAACCTGGCTGTGCTGAAGGTGCTGCTCATGTCATGCATGATACATACCCTTCTTGCCTTGCAGATTTATCTTCTTGGCAAGGCATTCCACGAAAGGATTATGAACTTTATTGAATATACGGTCACTGCCCAGCTTGGAAATGCAACTGGCATAATTCCAGTCACTCCTGGCGGAATGGGCATAAGGGACACGGTCTCCAGTGCGCTGCTGAACGTGTTCGGCGCAGAGCCTGTCGATGTGCTGAACATCATTCCGATTGCCAATACTTTGACTTTGGCTCTTTGGGCGGTAGTAGGGGCTTTCTTCCTGCTTTTCTGGAAGTCTAGAAGCCAGGAAGCACAGGAGAATGCATAATAATCAATATCAACATGGAGAAAATTGACATGGTAAAGAAGGAACTTGTGCGATTTGGTATTTTCGGGGCAGGCAGCATTGCCTTGTGCCGCCATGCTGCGGAATTGTCCAAGAATCCACGTGCGGAAATCGTGGCGGTCTATGACCCCATCAAGGAGCGTGCCGAGCATCTTGTCGAGCGTTTCGGTCTGGGCAAGAAAGTGGTAGTCGCCAGCGAGAAGGCAATCATTGACAACGCGAAAATCGATGCAGTCGTCGTTGCAACGCCCAACAGCGAACATTCGCGTCTGACCATTGCAGCACTGAAGGCTGGGAAGCATGTCCTTTGCGAAAAACCAATGGCTACCAGCCTTGAAGAGGCAGCCGCCATGATACGCACAGCAAAGGCCTGCGGCAAGGTTCTCATGATCGGGCACAACCAGTGCCTTATGCCGCCCCACATCAAGGCAAAGCAGCTTCTGAAGGAAGGCATTATCGGCGACATCATGACATTCCGCACCACATTCGGCCACGGCGGCCCGGAGATGTGGTCACAGGACAAGGGCAACCATACCTGGTTCTTCAAGAAGGAAAAAGCATACGTGGGCTGCATGGGCGACCTGGGCGTGCACAAGTGCTATCTCATCCCATACCTGCTTGACACTGACTTTGCCGAGGCGGCAGCCTTCATCGGCACTTTCGACAAGAAGAACGAGAAGGGCAAGCCAATCACAGTGGATGACAATGCGGTCTGCATCATGAAGATGGAAAACGGCGTCATAGGGCAGCTCACCGCCAGTTGGACCTACTACGGCCAGGGCGACAACATGACCACATTCTACGGTACAAAGGGCACCATGGTGCTGGGTGGCAGCGAGCAATATGGCGTGGAAGTCTATCTGAAGAACGGCGAGCAGATCAAGTACAAGGTGGGCGCAATGGCCACCAACGAACGCCAGGTGGCAAGCGGTATTCCAGATATGTTCGTGGACTGCCTCCTGGATGGCGCGGAAATGCCCTTTGACGGCATGAAGGGCTACAAGGCGCTGGCAGCAGTCGTCGCCTGCATGGAGAGCTGTGAAACAGGCAAGGTCGTCAAGGTCAACAACAAGCTTGTCCCAGAGAAGAAGGCTGCGAAAAAATAACGTGATGGGGCAATCCCCCATAAACACAGAAACTTAGAAGGGACCATGGGCAACAGGAGGCCTGGTCCCTGAAAAAACTCCCATCTTGCTGAACAGGAAAAATGTCAAAGATGGCCTGGAGGAGCTGCGCTGCAAATCCTTCTGCCGATGGATATGTTATGTTCCAGTGAATGAGGAGCACAAGTTGGAAGGCTGTGCATTGTGAGAAGATAGTTCAAGGACGAAATGGTTTCCATTTCGTCCCTTTTGTTTC
>JAFZZD010000569.1 GCA_017615955.1 Victivallales bacterium | reverse complement strand
GTCCACTGTCCACTGTCCACTGAAAAAACTTATTTCTTGTAGAAGTTTTCGGACCTGGTCACGGTGGCTGGAGGTGCTGGGTCGAGCCGACGGTCTGCAATGCCCAGCACGTCCTCTGGACGGATCCATGGCTTGTTCTGCAAGGCGCTGGTCTCCTCGTGGGTAAGCAAGCCCTTGTAGCAAGTGAGGGCGCGGCGCAGGAAGCCGTCGCGTACGCAGGCCTCGGCAACACAATTGTTGAGTATGCTGCGGAAATGCCCTATAACAGACGCCGCGTATGAGATTGACGTGGACTGGGCGATGGCGCCGGGAATGTTGCTGACACAGAAATGCACTATGCCCTCTTCGATGTAACGTGGATTCTCGTGGGTGGTCTCATGGAAGGTCTCGATTGCGCCCTGGTCATCGTTGCTGATATCCACCAGGACTGAGCCCTTTTCCATGAGGCGCAGCATCTCGCGGGTGACAAGATATTCCGTGCAGCCCTTGGGCCACTTCACGCAGTTGAGTATCATATCAGTCTGCGGCAGGATCTTGGCTATGTTCTGGCGCGTGGACAGCGCCGTGTCGATGGTGTCGCCATACTGCATCTGAAGTGAGCGCAGAGTGCCGATGTTGATGTCGAAGACAGTGCAGTGCGCACCGAGGGCATGCAGCACCTGAAGTGCGCTCTTGCCGACAATGCCGCCGCCGAGAATGATGACATTCATGCCAGGTGCACCAGCCAGGCCGCCGACGAACTTGCCCTTGCCGCCATTGGTGCACAGCATCGACTCAAGGCCGAAAAGTGCGCCCTGCTTGCCAGCAGCCTCGCAGTTGGGGGAGCCGTAGCGGTGGCAGTCCTCCGCCGTGAAGGCGATGCACTTGCTCTTGAGCAATGCATCAACTTCCGCAGGATGCGCGGCAGGATGGATGCATGTGAATACAATCTGGTTCTCGCGTATGAGACCGTACTCGCAGGGTTCGAATTCCTTCACTTTGGTGACGAACTCTGCGCGGGCATAGATTTCCTCCATTGTGCCCACCAGTTCCGCGCCTGCCTTTTCGTATGCTTCGTCTGCAAAGCCGCAGCGCTCGCCAGCGCCCTTCTGCACCAAGGCCTTATGCCCATCGGCTACGATAGTGGCAATTTCGCCCGGTGTGGCAATTGTGCGGTATTCGCCGTTCTTGATGTCCTTTAAAAGACCGAAAATCATGGAACTCTCCTTCCTGGAAGTTTTAACCTAAACATGAATTGACTGGAAAAAGCAAGGACTGCTCCGAATACAAGGAAGCGCAAAAACATTGCCTATTTCCAGCTTCGTCACCTTGAAATGTGCATTAAAATACCATATTTTTTCTTTTTTTCCAGTTCATATACCTACATCAACCACAACTGTGAAAATATGATTTCTGGCAAATTGACTACTTTTATTGGCGTTATATCTTATTGAAGATTTCAAGGAACACTACCTGTCGGAAACATAAAACATTAAAAAGGCAAAGGCAATTTCAAAACTCCAGCGACATACTGCAAACTATCGTAGCCGCTGGCTTCAGCCAGCGGGAAAGGCAGGCGTTGC
>JAFZZD010000568.1 GCA_017615955.1 Victivallales bacterium | reverse complement strand
GGTCTGTGCCTGGCGAAATGTGGGTGATTTTTACTGGCAGGTCTGGCGGTGGGGTGTATGTGTTCCAGCCTTGGTAGGCGGCGTATGCACGGAACTCCGCCATTTTGGGCTTGTGGACATTTAGAATGACTGCGCTTCCCTGACGCCCTTTCATGTATAGTTTTGCGGCGGGGATTTGTGTATGGCTTTGCATCAGGATGTCGATATTGTCCGCATGGCCTCGTTGCTTCAGTTCCTGCAGCAGCCTTTTTGCGGCATTGTATTCGCCAGGCTGGATGAGCCATGCGTGGTGTGGTCTGTCCGCAAATGCAATGCATGGCTCGCCTCCCTTTTCGCTGGCGCAGGCAAGCACAAACTGCCGTGACTGCTGGCTATGTGGGAAGCAGCCGATGACCATGAACAGCATTGCAAATGCCAGGTATCTTGCCAGGCGAGGACGCATGGACGAGAACGCCAGCCACAGCAAAGCATAGTAGATGAGGCACATTATGGGGCTGATGCGGGGGCCTGTGCAGTATAGCCCTGGAATGGAGGCTGCCTCCGCAGCGAACATCAGCATTTTAAGCAGCCAGCCCAGCATGCTTCCCAGCAAGAGGGAGCCTCCTTTCCAGAAAAACGAGAGGGCAATTTTCGGAAGAGCACCTGCCACAAGCAGGAGCGCGGCTGGTCCTATCAGGGCATTGACCATGATTGAGCCAAAGGAGACCAGCCCATTCCACAGCATCATGACACCACAGCAGCCCAGCCAGGCGGCAATGCTGCCAAGGACTGTGCCTAGCATTCGTCCCCAGATGCGCCATAGTCTTCTTTTCTCTGGCGGCAGCCAGTTCTTCTTTTCGCAGATTGTGTCAATGATGGCACGGCAGCTTTTCTCCGACCTGAGCAGCACATACACCAGTACGAATGAAAAGACAAAGCCCGTGTGCAGAAGGTAGAATGGATTGACAATCAGCAGGAGCAGTCCTGCTATGCCCAGCGTGTTTTCGCTGGAATGGACATGCCAGCGGCTTTGGGAGACTATCACCAGTAGCACCATGAGCCACGCCCGCAATGCAGAGGGCGCACCGCCAGAAATCAGCACGTATGCCAGCAGTAGCAGGCTTGTCAGCGGCAAACGCCAGCGCAATGGCACGCAGAAGAGCCTGGCAAAGAAAACCAGGCAAACCCCCATCAGCCCGATATGCAGCCCTGAAATGGAGAACAAATGCACTGTGGATGACTTTACAAATGCCTCCCGCACCTCGTTAGGCAGCCTGTCCCTTATGCCGAATATCATGGCCTGGTATATGGCAGCCTCGTCATTGGCGTTGATGTGGCGTGTCAGTCTTTCCGAAAGGGACTGCCGTAATTCCAGCAACTTGCCGAATAATGTTTTGCCTGAAGTGAAGTCACGCACCAGATTTGCGTGGAATGTGTGGTTCAGTGAGCGGCACTTGTAGTAGCGTCTGCTGAGGTCGTCCTCGAAATTCAGGAATGCGCCCTCAATTGTGCATGTTGCGCCGTATTCGTATGGCACGTCATTGGAAAAGTACGCCAGCACCTTGCCGCCGCTTTTCTGATAGGGCTTGCCATAGAAGGAGATTTCCTCCAATTTAAACTCGCATTTCCAGCGCTGGCGCTCATTGCCGCAATGGCTGCTCATTGTGCCGCGCACAGTTGCGCTGCATTCGCGGCGGGGCAACTGTGTTTTGTATGTGTCCCAGGGGGCCTTTGTGTGTAGATGGCATAATGATATGCCCAATATTAGGAGCAGCAGCCAGCGATGTACCCTTCTGCCGCAGGTGATTATGCCCAGCAGCATGATGGGCAGGGCAATGTAATAAAGCCGATTATATAGGCAATAAGCTCCGATGAATACCAATAATGCAAATATGCCTGGGCAAATCCTAAAATATCGTTGTAATTCTTTTGTATTAAATGCAATAATTTCCTTCATTAATTGTATTCGCGCGGCCATTGGCCGCGCGTCAGGACGTTGGACTTCCATGCGGCTGTTGCCTTGCGGGGTTGTTTCGCGCGGCCAGG
>JAFZZD010000567.1 GCA_017615955.1 Victivallales bacterium | reverse complement strand
TAGCAAACCGCTGCCTTCGGCCACTCAGTCACCTCTCCTGCTCAAGTATGTTATAAAAACGTGCATAATATGCCATGCTTTGCTTATTTGGCAAATTGGCACTGCCCAAAAAAGTCCCGCTAAACCGTTTTTTGCGAAGACATACGGCTGATTTTGGGGCAATGTGCTGTATATTAGCCCGCATTCTGAAACAACTGGAGACAAACAATGGAAAACAGCATTTTTGGCACTGACAGGCGTTTGAAACTGGGCATCTGGGGACTGGGACGCGGAGCGCATTTCATCAAGACATGCCGCGACATGCAAATTGACGTGGTCGCAGGATGCGACTTCAACAAGGACATGCGGGACAGCTTCAAGGAAACATGCCCTGACGCATACGTCACCGACAATGAGGATGACTTCCTGGCCCAGGACTTCGATGCAGTGCTGGTGGCTACCTGGTTCTTCTCCCACTGCGAGCACTCCATAAAGGCGCTCAACGCTGGCAAGCATGTGCTCTGCGAGGTGACATCGTTCTTCACCCCAGCCGAAGGCGTGAAGCTGGTGGAGGCGGTGGAGAAGTCAGGCAAGATATACTGCCTGGCAGAAAACTATCCCTTCATGAAGAACAACATGTGCATCAAAAAACTGTGGGACGACGGCCTATTCGGCGAACTCTCCTACGCAGAATACCAGTACGTACATGACTGCCGCTCATTAAGCTACTCCTACATAACCATGCAGCCCGTGGTGCCAGGCAATGTGGTGCACCAGTGGCGCTCCTGGCTGAACTTCCACTACTACTGCACGCACTCGCTGGGTCCAGTCATGTACATCACTGGCACACGCCCCATGGAAGTCAGCGCACCTCCGCTTGACCTGCGTCTGCCAGGCTTCATTGATGGCAGCCAAATGGGCGGTATGTGCCCCTCGTTCATCAGGATGAGCAACGGCGGCGTAGTGCGCAATCTCATGGGCGCAGGCACCTGCGACATACACGGCGGTCGCATCTGGGGCACCAGGGCCTTCGTGGACGCTCAAGGTCCGACACTGGACATCGTGGTGGGACAGTCAGGCCACGGCGAGCATCTCTCCGTAAAGGCGGAATGGCCCATGCTGGCCGATGTGGCGGACAAGGCGGGACACGGCGGCGGCGACTTCTGGGAACTGTACTTCTTCGCGCGAGAAATACTCACTGGCGAAAAGGGCGTGTGGGACGTGTATTCCGCCTGCGATGTCACCATGACTGGCATCATGGCGGTGAAGAGCCAGCTGGAAGGCGGCAAGCCAATCGCTGTGCCTGACTTCAGGGACAAGGCGACGCGTGACCTGTACCGCAATGACAATTTCGCACAGCAGCACTTCGACACAAATGCCATCTTCCCCGAAAACCAGGACACAAATATTACCAAGCAATTCAATTCGCTGATGATGAAGTTCAATACCTTCAGCGGCAGAGTGGGCACAATTCTGGTAAACGCCGCCTTCGATGGAATGAAGCTCTATCCCATGCTTGATGACTACAAGAGCCGCCTGGCCGTGACAAACAATGTGCGCAAACTGCTGGACCAGCTGCCTGAACTGGCGGACGCATACCGCAAGGCAAAGGCACTTGCAGATGCATATCCAGATTCCCTGGGCGCAAAGGCCATCAACGAAAACCTGGACGCTGGAATGTATGACAAGATAATCAACACAGACGCCACCGCAAAGGAACTGCGCGAGTGGCTCAAGGACAAATAAATTATTTATCCACAGACAGTGGACAGTGGACAGTGGAC
>JAFZZD010000566.1 GCA_017615955.1 Victivallales bacterium | reverse complement strand
CAGATGAATGATGCAGATGCAACAAGCAAGAAAGCTTGGTTTGTCAAATCTGGCAAGGAAGGCGATTTTGCAAATTGCAAAACCATGTGCGATTTCAAGGAAGGGCAGCTTAAGCACGGCGATGGCTACAATGACAGCTATGAAATCACAACATTTCCAGTAATAAGTTGCTTCCACCATGCAAAATACAGGGACGGAAACAACAATGTCAACCGCTATGCCCCTGTACTGCAAATATCCTACGCTGGCAACTTCTTCCTGTCCAGAGTGCATTGGGAAGAAGGCGTCTGGACCCCGTGATATATGAGAAGCTCAACTCACAAAAGGCTTGGGATGCTTGTCCTGAGCCTGTTTTTTTGTCTTTGCGCATATTGTGGAGACACAGTGCGCCCTGGTCTTGAGGGCATAGAATACTCGCAGCCCAGCAAGGAGGAAGCTGCATTTCTCGCAGCAGTCGGCAAGCCGCTGATGGATGGACTTGACGTCACCGAGGCAATGGAGGCATGGTTTGACGGGCGTCTTCTGGAAACGCATCGCAAGCCAGAACTTGCCAGGGTCAAATGGATTGAGGCCATCTCCAAGCTAGACAACCTAAAGCCCCTGCCAGTGGCCCCATTCGAGGCCGCGCCTGACGCCAGCTTCACAAAGGTTGCGGACCTGACTTTGCGAAAGCATCCTGACGTGGCAATGCAGGTCGTGCAATGGAAATGCGGCACGCTGACGGAATACGGCACGCTCATGTTTCCCAAACAGTTGAAGGAAGGTGCCCGCTATCCGCTGATTCTGTACTGCCATGGCGCGGCATTCGGCATTCCATTGGGCTTTTCGGACTTTCTGGCGGATCTGGTGAAGCAGGGCTATGTGGTAGCAGCCCCCGCCATGCGCGGGGAACCTCTTTTCCAAATGGACTTCGAAATCAATGGAAAACTCCTGAAATGCGAAGGCGAAATCGAGAACCTTGACGGCGAGGTGGACGACTGCCTGTCCATGCTGTCAGCCGCCTGGAAACTGCCATTTGTGCGCCCCAATGAATTTGCCATGCTAGGGCACAGCTTTGGTTCAGGCGTGGGACTGCTCACTGCGGCACGCGCTGGAACACAGGCAAAGGCGGTGGTCAGCTATGACGCCTGGCTCGTAAATCCCCAGCGCTACTATTGGGACAGAATGCGCCGCGCCCCGCGCAACTGGGATTCCTGGGAGGACTACTGCAACCAGCCAGTGCGCCCCCAGCTGCTGGGACTTATAAAGCGCAGTGTGATTCATCACGCTGACAAGCTGCAATGTCCCCTGCTGCTGTTCATGGGCGGTGCCTATAATGGCAGCGTCTTCCATCAAAGCCATGCGGACTTCACGGCACGCCTGAAGCAACTAGGCAAGCCATTCGAATATGTACTGGTACCGCAGGGCGACCACAACTTCGTGCTGCGCCTGAGCAGTGCGCCAGCCACATTCGCCCTCAAAAAACAGCAGGTCTTCCTGCAAAAACACTACCCGCCTCTGAAAT
>JAFZZD010000057.1 GCA_017615955.1 Victivallales bacterium | reverse complement strand
TTGATGAAATTGAATATGCTCCACAGCTCGTTCAGGTTGTTCTCCATGGGCGTTCCTGTGGTGACAATCCTGAATTTCGCATTTAGCTTGACGGCTGCCCTGGAGCGTTTCGTGTTGTGGTTCTTTATGGCCTGCGCCTCGTCCAGCACCGCGATTCGCCATTCCACCTTGTCGAATTCCTCCGCCTCGCTTTGGAGCAGCCCATAGCTTGTGACAAGCACTTTCTTGGGGGCCATGCTCTGCAGTATCCTGAGGCGCTTCAGACCGCCAAAGGTGATTGGCTCCAGCGATGGCGCGAAGCGGTTGATCTCCTGTATCCAGTTGGCGCAGACGGAAGTCGGCGCGACAATCAGCACTGGTCCCTCGCTTGCCTTTGAAAGGATGAAGGCAATGGTCTGTATTGTCTTGCCCAGGCCCATGTCGTCCGCCAGGCAGGCCCCTGCATGCCAGGCGTCCAGCCTGTAAAGCCAGGTGAAGCCTTCCTTCTGGTATGGTCTCAGCGTGGCCTTGAGCGTGGCGGGCAGGTCTGGTGTAAGGCTCATTGCCTTCCTAATCCTGTTGGCCTTCTCGTTCCAGGAACTGCGCTCCTCCTCATTGGTGCAGTCCTCAAGCAGTCTCTGCATGAAGGGCAGCGCATAGCTGTTGAAGCGCAGCAATCCTGTCTCATCGTCCTCGTATGTGACTGAGGCGAAGTCGTCAAGCCGTTTCCTGAAGGAATCGGCCAAGGCGATTATCTGCCCGTCGTCAAGCTGCAGGAAATTGCCTGGCTGCTTCCTTGATGCGGCAATGATTTCCTTCATTGAGACCAGCAGCCCGTCGTCAACCTTTATGGTGCCGTCCAGTGAGAACCAGTCGCTGGTGGATTTGCATTTTACTGAGACATCCTTGAGCGTTATGCGCCTTGAAATGCGGAGCTTCCTGTTGTCCGGCCAATGAACCTGCACCTGTTTTGAAATGTTGTGCAGAGCCAGAGTGAACTGGCAGCACTGCTCCAGCGATGTGAGTTCCCAGGACCACTGCCCGCAGGCATTGCTCTCGTTTAGCACCTCGCACAGCAGTATTACAATGTTCGCCTGCTCGTCTTCTGCATTGAAATCGCGCACGAATCTTTCCAAGGTGTTGCTGCCAAGGGTCAGCAGTTCACGCGGCCCTGCTCCAGGCCTGTAGAAGTCCGGCGTGTTCGGGAATGGCTGCATGAGCATCTCGACGCGCATGGTGTCATCTCCTGGAATGAGCCTGAAATGAGGCGTCAAATCCGTCTTCTGAGCTGGTGTGTTCAGCAAATCAAGGTTTGTGAATGAGAACACGCGGAACGCTTCCGCCAAGGGCCTTATTATCTGCGCAGAATCCGAGGCGATGGTCTTCGGCGCCTGGAATGAGGAGCCTATTTCCTGGAGAATCTCCTTGTGCATGTCCGAGAAGCTGTAGAT
Source organism: Victivallales bacterium (assembly GCA_017615955.1). The sequence goes on along the minus strand of JAFZZD010000057.1, from coordinate 113 downwards.
CACCAGGTCGCCCTGCGCATCCTTTTCTGCCACGAAATTGTATGGGTTGCCATTGAAAAGCGGATAGATGCCGAACTGCAGCTGCTCCCCGTCATCCTTGATTGCGAGGACTG
>JAFZZD010000565.1 GCA_017615955.1 Victivallales bacterium | reverse complement strand
GCCACTTTGGCGCTCACATTAATGCCTTGCAAAAAACAAAAACAACAATGAAAAAACACATTGCGCTTCTATTATGCCTGACAACAGCTCTGGCATTTGCATTGCCAGGCGCATTCACTGTAGAACAGACAGGAAACACTAGTTTCAAGGTGTTCCACCGTGGAAAGCTGCTGATTGAATCAATCAGCGCCACTGGCTGCAATGAAGGCGGCCTGGGTTTGCCGCCAATCCGCCACGTCAAGAAGACACTGGAGGATGGGACGCAGGTGTGGACCAGCTGGAGCGAAAACCTGGACACGGCAATCCGCCAGGAAATCGCAGTCAAGGGTGATGGTTCCGAAGTGGAATTCACAATGATTGGCGAAATCCCCCTGTATGGGGAGCAAAGCACTCGCAATGTGCAAATCAAGCTGCCATGGAACGCCATAAACGGCTGCAAATACGAGGGACTTCTTATCAACGGACGGCAGTGGACCACTGATAGCGGCACGCTGGACGACAAGACGCCTGCAAAGGGCAGCATAAGCAAGAATGTGTTTCGCTACCTGGTGTTTTCTGGCGGCGATGCAGCCGCGTCAGGCGTGGTGTTTGACTTCAATCCAATAGGTGCAGGCCACTATGGCCTGGCACATCCGCTAGGCGGCATCAGGGGTGTCTTCAGCGTGTTGCGAGACAAGGACCAGGTGCTGATGAATGGCGGTGCAGGGGAATTGGGTGCGCCATCGGGTTCCAAGGCAAGCAGCGGCATCACAGGTGCAAAGCTGGTGCTGCGTGAAGGCAATTTCAACGAGGACTATTCCACGCACCACGCCTGGAAGAAATACACCTATAATGACAGGTTGCCAGTCAGCAATCTCTATTCCTTCGGCTCGGCAAAGCACGGAAATATGTACACTGGTGCCGACCTGGCGCGATACAGCGACAAGCAGGGCTTTGGATGGCTGAATGTCCAGGGACTTTCCGCTCTGCAAGGCGCATACGAAGGCGCATTCTACTCTGCGGTCAAGGGCAAGGACGCCAGCTTCAAGATTGGCAATCTGCCTCCAGGACTGCACATTTTACAGATCAGCTGCGGCAACTTCGGCGGCGAGACCAACAACTTCAGCATCTCAGCAAATGGGCGCGAACTTGTTGCCAGGCAAAGCGTTGCGGCAAAGGAGCTGCTGAACATTGCGGTGCCTGTATGGGTGACCGAAGGCGCAATACAAGTGGACTTCAAGGGAGACTTCCTTGTCTCCGCCATCGGAACTGCCTTCCTCATGGCGCAGGCGGAGGACTTCACATACAAGCGCGGCTACTGGCTTGTTGATGGCTTTGAACCCAGCCTCTATTTCCACAACGAGGACGCGAAGCCTGATGCTGAACTGGCCATTTCCGTTGACCGCATTCCGATGCCCGTGCCAGGCGAAGAGGCAAAGGGTACTATGAAGAAGTTTGTGCGCGAGGTCGAATTGCCAGATGCATCTTCTCCAGGTCTGCAATGGACCAAGCGCCCAATCATACGAAGCGTCAGCTACAGTGCATACACCAGGGACGAGACTTTCAGGGAAAAACTGTTGCAGAGGCGGCTGGACGAAGTGCAGAAGGACGGCGCAAACACCATCATGGTGGGAGGCACGCCCATCCTCTCCAGGCACACATTCCCGATGAATGTGGAGAGGGACAATGAGATGATCGAGAAGATCACAAAGATGGCTCATCAGCGTGGAATGAAGGTGATTGACCACAATGACGCCACCTTGCTATGGCAGCACAATGTTGGTTTCCGCCAATGCGCTGAACGGCTGCCAGAATTATCCCGTGCACTGCCTGACATGATGCCATCCGCCACATTGTGCGTGATGAATCCTGACTTCACAAGAAAATACAGGGACTTCCTCCTGGATGCGGTGAAGCGCGGCGTGGATGCATTCCAGTGCGACGAGCTTTATTTCTTCCCATTCTTCTGCGGATGCAGCCATTGCAGAGAAGGCTTCCACAAGGACACTGGCTGGTATCTTCCACTGAACGAATTGGACAAGAATCTGGACAACCACAATTCGCCATTGTGGAAGGCGTACCTTGAATGGCGCAAAGTCAAAATCGCTGACTGGCTGATTGGCTTCCGCCGCGAGGCCAACGCAATCAACCCCAATCTGGTGATATGCCGCTACAACACCCACTCTGGCTTCTCCACCACATCCAGCCCGCTGCGCAAGGGGCAGGATCTTATTGAGTTCACACGGGTGGTGAACATGTTCGGCACGGAAATCATGCCACGCAACAACCTGATTTGCGCACGCTCGCTGCTGCCATACCGCAAAATGTACAATCTGCTGCGGGAGGCAAGCCACACGCCGCTGTTCGCATTCCTGTATGGCTCCCACCATGACACCAAATACTTCGGCTGGGCTGGCTGCAATATGGCCGCTCAGTCTGGCTTCATTGAGGACATACCCAAGAAAGGCGAGGCCAACTTCCTGGCATTCAGCGCAAATCCAGACAACATGGACATCGACAAGGCACGCCCCACCGCGCAAATCGCCCTGCTCTTCTCCCAGCATAGCAGGGACTGGAACACGGAAATCGGTATGACACCTACAAACCTGGGCATCGCACAGACGCTGGAGGAACTGCATATTCCATACCGCGTCTATGCCGAGTTCTCCCTGAACCAGGAAAAGCTGAAGGACATGAAAGTGCTGATTATCGGGGCATCTGCCTGCCTGTCCGATGAGAATGTGAAAGAAATCATCGCCTTTGCGCAGCGTGGCGGCACTGTGATCATGAACTCCAACGCCGCGTCCTGCGACGAACTGGGCAACGTGCGCAAGAGCGGCTGGCCGTTCAGAAGGTACTTTGACTTCACACCCGGCAAACTGCACAAGAAATATGTCACCCGCATTGGCACATCACCAGACATAAAGCAGGCATCCAAGCTACTGGTGCCAATGCACTACAGCCGTCCATACAGCAAGGGCAAGACAATTTCCGGCGAAAGTTCGCCACTCTACGGCTTCAATGCAAGGGGAGAAGCCTTCCCGCTGATTTTCAGTGCGCCCTGCGGCAAAGGCAAACTTATCTTTGAAGCATCTCCACTGGGCGGAGGCGTTTTCATCGGCGAGATCGGCAAGGTCAGCGGCACTCCCAAATGGCCCAACGAGCTGGACGAGAAACTGGCGGCAAACCACAGGAGCTATCTTGCGGCGATACTGGGCGATGCATCGCCATGGCAGGTCAGCGCACCGACAAAGGTATATGCCGAGCTTTACAGGCAGGACAAGGTCCTGGTGGCACATTTCCTTAATGGACAAGGCGCCACAATGAAGAAGGGGCAGGTCTATAGCGGCAATCCACCAGGCGAATCATGGCCGCCCTTGAAGGAGGACATTCAGTTCACACTCAAGGCAGATGGAATCAGCCAGGCATACGCAGTCTCCCCAGACTTCCAGGGACGCAAGCCACTCCAGCTCACACGAAACGGAGATTCAATTACAATTCGCCTGCCCAAGGAACTACTTCGCGCATACACGCTGGTCTGGATGAAATAGTGGACAGTGGACTGTGGTCTGTGGACTGTGGTCTGTGGTCTGTGGTCTGT
>JAFZZD010000564.1 GCA_017615955.1 Victivallales bacterium | reverse complement strand
CTTGCCTGGGGTTACGCATGGTCGTGCCCTGCGGGCACTAGCCGCTTCGCAGCTTCCTATTTACCTACCTTCTTGGGGAACATAGCGTTCATTTTCCGTTTCTTCAGGTAATGGCAGACAAAGAACAAGCTCGCCGCCAGAACCAGCCACAAAACCGCATTGACTTATGCCGGAACCAGGCTGTGGGCGCAGCACTATCCGCGCTTCCGTTTCCCCGAACGATATGTAAAGCCACTTGAAGGGGCACTTCTTGCAGTGCCGCGCATCAATTTCAGCGTAGCCCCTTGCTGCCAGGCCCCTTGCCAGAATTGCGTAGTCGCTGTCCAAGAAGCCGTATGCCACGAGCGTTTGATTCAACCCAGCCTTCTCAAACAATGACTTCACCTCTTCAGAAGTGATATTGCGCCCGTGAAAAGACTTAAGTGCGCTCATAGGCATCAGGGAGGGATACATGTATGCAAGAGGCCTCTGTGGCATTTGCACACCATTGCATCCGCAGAAGCAAAGAGCAAGCGCCAGGCAAGCCGCCACGGTGCGAAGACGTTTCCATGCCCGCCAGCCTCCCTTGGTCACGCGGGAAAAGTCACCTGCCTTTGTACCGGCCAGAACAGTACCAGCAAAAAGCATGGCCCAGGACAGAGCGTAGCATATCGCTCCGCCAAGCAGCCAGCGTGGATTGCCTGTCTTGCCTGAAATCGCGGCGAACAAGGCAATGCCGCCATACCCCAGAGGGAAGTTCAGTACCAGCAACAGCAAGGCAATGCGCAGCCTTATGCTGCTGGCCAGCCTGAGACTGGAGCGACATAAATGCGACACAAGGCCGCAGATGCTTGGCTTGCTGCTGATCATTTCATCCACAGGTCCTTTACGCCTATTGTTATCATCTGCATGGCAATCGCCGCCAGAATCAAGCCAGTGACCTTGCTGAGAATGGCGATATTGGAATGCCCCATGCACTTGAGCAACTTGTCCGACACCGCCAGCATGACGCCGATTGACACGCTGGCGGCGACTATGGATGCGCTCAGAAGCAGTTTCATTGGAATGGTGGTCGTTGTCGTGCCCAGAACCATCAGCATACCAAGCGTGGCTGGGCCTGCCGTGATTGGGACGGCCAGCGGCACAATCGCCATGTCCAGCAACTCCTGCTCGCTCTTTGCGGAAATGGCGGTGTTCTTTCCCAAGACCAGGCTGATTGCCGTCAACAACAGCAAAACACCTGACCCCGCACGGAAGGCGTCGACTGTAATGTCAAACAACTTCATTATGTAGATGCCAAGCCAGAATATAATCAAAGTCACCGTCACAATGCCAATGGTCACGTCTCTGGCCAGCCTGCGCCTCAAACTGCTGGACAGCCCATCCGTAAGGGAGATGAACGTTGACAGCACGAAGAACGGCGTCAGCAGGAAGAAGAAGTTCAGGTAGTTTGAAAGGAATATGGAGAAATATTTCATAATTGCATTAAATGTGTTTGCGCCTGAGGCTGGTGGCGGGAATGCCCTCGGCCTCGCGGTATTTCGCCACAGTCCTGCGTGCGACCTTGAGGCCGTCCTTGGCCAGCATGGCCGCAATCTTGTCATCGGAGAGGGGCTTGCTTTCATCCTCCTTGCCGATGATTTCAACAATTTTTGCCTTGATTGCAGTGGCTGAACTGTCATTGCCATCGCTGTCACTGCTCACAGCCTGGGTGAAGAAGTACCTGAATTGATAAAGACCGAATGTGGTCTTCATGTACTTGTTGGCGACCGCCCGGCTTACAGTGGATTCTGAAACCCCCAGCTTGTCGGCAATCGTGGACATAAGCAGCGGCTTATGACCAGAAGGCCCCTTTTCAAAGAAGTCCTTCTGGTAATACACTATCAAAGTGGCGATTTTCTCGATCAAGGTCTTGCGGTATTTCAGGCTCTCAATCAACTGCTGCCCTTCGTTGATTTTCTCGCGGATGTATTTTCTGTCGCTTTTGGAGATGCTGTCGTCATTGCGCATCTGGCTGTACTTTTCGTCAATATGCACTTCGGGGAAGCCCAGTTCCCCCAGCTCGACGCTCCAGCCGCCGTCCTTCTGTGGCACGACTGTAACATCTGGCATGACCACATTCGCGGCTACACCAGCCACGGACTGGCCTGGCCTCGGCACAAGCCTGCGAATGCGGTCCGCCGCCTCCTGGGCTTCAGCCACATCCACATCCAGTTCCTTGGCAATTTCCCTGATGTGGTTTCTTCCCAGCATCTCCAGATACTTGTCCACGATATCCCAGGCGATGCTGCCCTTTTCCCGGTTGCGCTCCAGCTGGAGAAGCAGGACTTCCCGCAGGTTTCTGCCGCCGATCCCTGGCGGATTAAGGGACTGCACGATTTTCACGGCCTTGGCCGCCGTCTCCAAATCAGTGCCAGCACCCTTGGCGATCTCCTCGTCAGTGGCGCCCAGATACCCATTGTCATCCAGATTGCCCAGCACCTGGAAACAAGCATTGTACAATGGAGTGCCATTGCCCTCGCTGTCTTTCATCCCTGACATTTCATCCAGCTGATTCTGCAAGTATTCAGTCAGGGACATGGGCGCAGTAAGCAACGAGAAGAAATACTCCCTCTTCTTGTCCCTGTCCTTGTCCCAGTTGTCATCACTGGGTATCTGATAGTCGGTGTCATTCTGCAGTGGCACGTCCTCAAGTGGGTCGCCAATGGGAATCTCGATTTCGGAGGACATGTCCAGCACGGGATTGGCCAGCATTGCCTGGGCAAGTTCCTGGCGCAGTTCCGTGGAGGTCAGCTGAAGTAGCTTGACCGTCTGGAGCTGCTCCTGGGTCAGGATCTGCCTCTGCTCCTGGGTTTGGGTTAATGTTGGAGATATCGTCAATTCCATATTTTTTACTCGAAGCCCCTTGCATGCAAACGCTCTTCTCTTAACGCAGAGACGCAGGGACGCAGAGGCGCAGAGTTATTAT
>JAFZZD010000056.1 GCA_017615955.1 Victivallales bacterium | reverse complement strand
GCCGCCCCCTCCGAGGAATTGGGCCGCCCCCTCCGAGGAATTGGGCCGCCCCCTCCGATTAGCCTCGTTGGCGGTATTCCAGGGGCGTCATGGTGAATGCCTTTTTGAATTGCCTGTTAAAGTAGCTCATATTCCAGAAACCACAATTAAGGGCGATCATTTTTACGCTGGAATTGGAGTTCAGGAGCAATTTTGAGGCCAGGCGCAGTCTTTCGCCGATGATGTACTGCCTTAATGGCATGTTGTACTTCTTTACGAAAATGCGGTTGATATGCCGTTTTGACACGCCGCATTTGCGCTGTATGATGTCGATAATGTTTTCTTCGCAGAGGCTGTTTTCCAGCTGCTGCTCAATTATGCTGAGCAGTTCTCCTGCGGGGACTGTTTCCTGCTTTTCGATGAATATGTCAGGAAAACTGTCTTTCAGAATATCAATCAGTGCCAATGTGGTCTTCAGGGACAGAGTATTGTACAATAGGGGGCTGTATGGAGAAAAAGACAGTGACCAGACATCCTCCAGCAATGCAAAGGTCTGTTCATTGAGCTGGAGCACAAAGCCCTTGTCCCGCAGTTCCTGAATGAAGCGCTGCATTGTCTGCCGTGAGGCGCACTGGAAATCCACCACGATGCCGAAGCAAATCGCGCCTGGCTTTTCCGTTCTTCTCAAATGGGGCAGTTCGGCGGGAATTGCGATGGCCTGCCTTGAGGATGGCTGGATTTCGTGTGCGGCTCCTTCCAATTCGTATATGTTGCTTTCATGGTTGGCAAAGCCGATTTCAAAGAAACTGTGAATATGAGTGTGCACATTGACTGGCTGCGCATCCAGCGTGAAATGAGCCAGGCGTATGTAGATGGTGAAGTCCTTGGTCACAATGGGAGCCATGCGGCTGCAAGCTTCCTGAAGCCTTTGATTGCTTTGCAGAACATCGCTCTCATTTATGTCATTCCAGTTCATAATTAATGGCGCTTTTGTGCGCGGCTAGGAGCCGCGCATCAGGACGCGGGACTCTGGCTTTGCATAACTACAGAATCTTGTTCAGCAGACTGGCTTTTTGCGGTGCGCCGTTGCGTATGCTGCGGATGTTTTCCACGGCGGAGGCGGCCATTGCCAGGCATGCCTCCTGTGTGCTGCTGGCGATGTGTGCGGTCATCAGCACATTGGGCAATGTGCGAAGGTCCTTGCCTGGTGCAACTGGCGTGTATGGTTCATTCTGGAACACGTCCAGCGCGGCGCATGACAGTTTGCCGTTGGCAAGGGCATCGTAAAGCGCCGCTTCATCCACAACTGCGCCACGAGCCGTGTTCACCAGGATTGCGCCAGGCTTCATGCAGGACAGGCGTTCCTGGTTGATGAAGCCGATGGTGGAGGGCAGCACGGGAAGGTGCAGGGACACCACGTCCGCCTGGCTGACTGCGGCGGAAAAATCTGTGTGGCATTTTTCGAAGTAGGGGCAATCCACTGGCGCAACGTCATAGCACACTACATTCATGCCAAGACCTGCGCTGGCGATTTTCGCCACCTTGCGGCCAATGTGCCCGCCGCCTATGATTGCCAGTGTCCTGCCGCCTAGCTGGAGGCCTTTCCATGTGCCCCACTGCCCATTGCGCACGGCATTTGCGCAGTTTGCGATGTGCCGTGCTGCGTCCAGCATAAGGGCGATGGCGCATTCCGCCACAGCATCATCCAGTGTGCCTGGCGTGTTGGTGCAGAAAATGCCCTTTGCGCTAGCAGTTGCCTTGTCAATGCCGTCATGCCCCACGCCAAAACGGGCGATCACGCCCCCTCTTGGCAAAGTGTCATACAATTCGGAATTGTATTTCTCCACGCCGACTATCACATATTTCGAGTTTTCTTTGCGAATTGCCTGGGACAGGCCTGCCTCGTCGGCTGGAACTGGCAGGCAGTGGAAGTCAGGCACGCCATTGAAGAAGTCCCTGGCCTTTTCGTATTCCGTCGCAGTTACAAGTATCTTATCCATTGAACATCTCCAGTGCAGTTCTTACCCCGTTTGCCAGAAAATATGTGTCCATGCCCAGGGCGATGAAAGTGTAGCCTTGCCTCTTTGCCGCCGCAATATTTTCAGTCGTGGGCGTAACTATGTGCTGCCCAGCCGCCTTGCCGTGCTTAAGGCAGGCCTTGGCAACCTTCGCGCAGGCATCGACTATGATGGGGCTGCTTGTCTGCCCTACGAAGCCGTAGGAGCCGCTCATGTCATACGGGCCAATGAACACGCCATCCACGCCTTCCACATCGAGAATGGCATCTATGTTCTCAACAGCCTCCTTGGATTCAATCATCACGATGACACAGCGGGTGTCGTCCGCCGCCGCGTATGCGTCAAAGTCCCGCCCCCAGCAATTGCCGCGCTGGAATGCAAAGCCGCGGATGCCCTTTGGTGGGTATTTCGCTGCGGCAACAGCACGCCTTGCATCAGAGGCGTTGTTCACTAGAGGCACAATCACCCCTGTTGCACCAAGGTCCAGGGCGCGGCGTATGTCCAGTGTCTCATTTGCACGGACGCGCACAAAGGGCTCGGCGCCGCCGCCAATGACGGCACGGCAGAAGTCGCCGATGTCTGCCTCGCTGGCCTCGCCGTGCTCGCAGTCCAGTGCCAGCCATTGCATGCCAGACTGCGCCTGTATTTCCGCCACAGCTGGATGCCCAATCTGGCACCAGCCGCCAAGTGCAATATTTTTATTGCGTAAAGTTTCTTTTACTGATGGCATTGTATTGGCTCCTTTTGTTGATAATGTGGACGCCGAGGCGGCGTTAAATGTGAGCGCCAAAGTGGCGCTCACTCAAGTTGGCCAACCTGAAGGGCAGGCTTTAGGGACTTCCAGACGGGTTGGCCAAGCAGTATGGCGGGCTTCAGGGACTTCCAGACGGGTTGGCCAACCTGAATGAGTACCGCTTCGGCGCTCACATTGGATGAAAAAGGCTTATGGTGTTTCCACAGTCATGGTGAAATTGGCGATGTTTGGGGAGAGGGTGATTTGCTTTGCCCAGTCCAGGCATTGCATGTCCGCATCATAGAATTTCCAGCCGTATTCCATTTCGGTGTCGCCGTCGCATAGAATGCCGTTGGCTCTGAAATATACGATGCCAGGTCCCGTGTCGATGACGACTTCTGCCGTATTGACTTTGCCAGGCAGAACCTGGCTGTTGATGCAGGACTGCCGTTCTGGTTCAAGCCATTGCAGCATGATTTGGCGCTGTTGCGTGAATGAGACGCGGAAGCCCAGGTTTTCGTCATCCAATGCCTTGCACCATTCGCCAGCATCATCGCTTTGCAAATCAAACTTCATCCTGATTATGTTGGAGGCCTCTTTGGGTAACTTCGGCATATCCAGAAATTGACCGCCTTTTCCCTTTGCGAGAAGCTGTCCTTTTGGGGGCTGGAACAGGCTGTCAATGTATTCATTTGGAATTTCGTGCACCCGTGCCGTGTCCTTCTGCGTTTCAGAAACGTAGTATTTGCCGTTTTCCTCCCAGAAGTCGGGATAGCTGATGCGTGTATTTCTGTTTTTATCGTAGATGAAAACGTGTGGTTCTTGCCAGGAGATTTCCTTGCCGCGTGGAGTGTCCACCTCAATGCCGCCGCAAAGCCAGACAGGATTCCTGCCCATGTAGGGATTCCGTTTTCCCTCGTAAAGGAAGAATTTCTTCATGATGGGGCCGCCATGGTTGTGGTACCAGTACAGGTATCTCCCGTCCTGCATTTTCCAGATGAAGTTGGCGGCACGTGGATGCTTTGCCAGTTGGCCGGAGGCGAGGCGCTTGTAGTGGGGCGTCTCCCAGGTATGCCCGCCGTCCCTGCTGTAGCATTCAACAGAATAGCCGTCAATGCTGCGGTAGCTGGCGCAGATGGAGCCGTCGCTCAGCACCACATAGCTGTGCTCCTCGGAGATGGGCCCGCCTCCTGGCGGTGTGCGCAGGCCGTATTCGCCGTCTGGCAATGTTACCCAGTGGATTTTTGCGGGGTCCTTTTCCGTGAGGATGTTGTCGCTCATGATGAGAGCGCCTTCGCTCTGCTGGTAGAAGCCGCGTCCCATCTCGCCTACCTTGCTCAATGGCATGTACGCGAGGCCATTGTGCTTGAATGGCCTGCCCACATTCCAGAAGAAGCGCACCTTGCCCTGGAACACATTGTCCCTGTCGCACTGGAATTCACGCACTGGCACGTCATAGAAGTCCTTGCTCCAGGATTTGCCATTGTCGTCGCTGTAGCGGAACACGTAATGCCCCAATGAATCCACTCTGGTATAGGTATTTGACCTGTCGTGGAAGGGGATTTCGCGGATATTGTCCGTATTGCGGTCGTAGAATATGTAAATCCTGCCATTGTCAGCCTTCAGCATTACAGCATAGCTGTTCTCAGGCGCGCCTGGCTCCTCCAGGCGAACCTCTTTCTCCCAGGTGTGTCCCTGGTCCATGCTGCGGAATGTGGCCACGTGCTGGTCGCTGCTGCCTTCAATCTGGCCAGACAGTGTGACGCAGCAAAGCCAGGCTCCGTCATCGGTCAGCACCACGTATGGCTGGTCCGCATAGCCTTCGCCGACTATCCGTCTGCCTTCATTAATGTTTCTCCAATCAGACATTTTGATTTTCCTTTGAGGTTATTGCAAAACTATTGGCATTGCAAGCCTTTTCCGCTGGCTAAAGCCAGCGGCTACGATGTTGGCTAAAGCCAGCGGTTCCGATGCTGGCTAAAGCCAGCGGCTCCGATGCTGGCTAAAGCCAGCGGCTCCGATAGGCTAAAGCCAGCGGCTCCGATAGGCTAAAGCCAGCGGCT
>JAFZZD010000563.1 GCA_017615955.1 Victivallales bacterium | reverse complement strand
CGCAGGTAAAACGGTACAGTCCGCGTCACAGTTCTCCACTCTCAATGGCTTGTCGCTCCACTCTAACCTTGCAAACAGGCTGTTGCATACTGTGACATTCACCATTATGCCATGCTCCTTGTCTGGATTGCAAACAATGACCACAACCCTTCCATTGGTGGATTTATATGCAATCAGACGTCCCGCATCGGATGTGACCAATGGGTGGGACAAACGGGAGACAATTTCCGCAACGGCGTCACTCATAAAGCGGCTTACACTGTCCCTGCCGTAGCAGATGCTTTCCCTCAGCTGGCTTGGAACCACCAGATGAGGCGGCACATTGAAAAAGGCAGCCATTGCATTTGCGTTTTTCTTCAAGGTCAGCACAGGTATTTCCGCCTGAAGCAGAACCTGCGCGTCCGTGACGGCGTGGCTACCGAGGCAGCGCTCGTTGTCGCACCACTCCTCCTGCCCCTCCATAAAGCCATTCATTCCCCGCAGATGGCGGACATTGGCGGCTTTGCCCGTGTCCTTCACGCCGAAGATGTCCTCCAGTCCAGGCACATTCTCAAATGCCAGAAGATTGACGCCAGCATCGTGAAGGGCGCGGATTCTGTCAATATACACCTTTGACACACCCTTCAGCGGCGGCAGGACCAGCAAGTCCGTGTCCTTCTCCGTAAGGCCAGGCAGCGTCTCCATCATCAGCTGGAAGCCAGCGCAGGCAGAATGCTTCCAGGCGCACTGGTATGCATAAGGCAAATCCTCTGTTGCACTCTTCCTCACGCCGAAATACCAGGCTCCGTCATCTTTGTCAATCAGTTCCTCATCGCCGCAAATGTCACAATGCGCCTTCTTCTGTGCGCGGCAGGATTCAATGCTGCTGACAAATGCGTTGCTTCCAAGCGGCCGCATGGCCGGATATTCGTGCACTATTCGCCACGCCGTCAGCAGTGCCTCAAACCAATCCCGATTGAATTTGCAGGCCTGGAAGCCTCGCTTGTCCCAGAAGCGGAATTCATTTCCGTCAAACCATCCAGTTGCAAATGCGTATGCGAAGACACGCTGCTTCATCAGCAGGTGGTCATTGGGATGCGGGAGCCTGAAGCCGAATGGCGGATATGCATAGAACACCGCGCCGTCAGGGCAGCCCTGCAAACCATGTGGCGTGTAGATCTCTGGATAGAATGGCACATCAGGCTTGCTCATCAGGCACGATGTGAGGAAATACACGCCCCTGTCCAGTTCATAGCCGCAGGAGTCAGGATAGTCCTCGTACTGGTAGAAGCCCAGGCCTTCGTTCGTCGTCATATAGTCATTCATCAAGTTCCTTATGAATTCAGGCCCCTTGAGATGCGCCGCATAGATTGCCGCTGGCCCGTAATGGGAGAATCTTGCCTTGGGATTGATTGCCTTCAGATGCGCTATGTCCCTTGCCATTCGCTTATGCGTTTCCTTATTGGCGTAATCCAGCCATTCCTCCCAGTAGTTCTCAACCACATATTCAATAGAGGCGAAGTCAGCCGTCTTGTTCTCGGCCTGACGCCGCTTGAGCTTTTCCACATCCAAGGCTGGGTCTCCCAGCTTCTCGGCAAATTCAATGAAGGTCTGCAATATGGCGCCTACATAAGAATCGCGCCATTCAAGACTGGTCTTTGCCATTTCGTGTGAAATGTTCACGTAATCAGCCTGCCTGATGAGGTCCTGGTTCTCATCAATTTTCCACTTGTCCGCGCAGCGAGAGCCAAGCCACAGAAAATAATCGCGGCCGTATGCGTGGACTGTCGGCGATATCTTGAATTCCCTGGCTGCCTTTGGCAAGAAGTTCGCGCAGGAAAGATAGTGGCACTCATCCACGCTTCTGCCATACCAGACATCAAATCCATCCGTCATGAGCCCACGTGTTTCAGTGCACGAATTATACAAGTATGGAAGGCCAGAAAACAGCGGTGGCGGCAATGCGCCAGCCTCCTTGCTCATAACCTCAAATGCGCAGTAGTCCTCAATTGCGCCATCCGCGCTGCGCGCACGCAGATGATAAACGCCTGGCTTCAAATCGTTAAGTTGCCTGAGCCTGTATTCATACACGTCACAGGCCAATGCCCCATAGCATTGCCTGGAATGGACGCCGCCGCAGGAAAAACTGTCATCCAGCACCTGGAAATATGCATCCTCCAGGCGAATTTCAAGTTCGCTGGGCACCACACATCCCCTGCCGGATATTCGCACGCGGAAATTGATGGGTTCTCCCTCCAGGAAAAAGTGATTGTTTCTGACGAATGTCAAAGCCCTTTCATATCTTGGGTCATCCTTGGGCAGCCTGGCGGCAATCTGCTTGTGTTCATTGGAGATGAAATCAATTCTTGTCGAGCTTGTCAGGCTCTTTCCCGAATACAGCACATTCCCATCGGCATCAAACAAAGTTTCGCATGGGTTCTGCGCCTTGCTTTTCATGGGCGTGTAGCAATACGTCTCAAAACCAACTGCGAAAACCACTGCCTCCGCAGGTTTGACAAAGCGGATACTCCTGCGCAATGGCCATTCCACCTTTCTGTGCAGGGACTTGTAGAAGTAATCTGGAGCCAGATTCTTGACCACATTCACTATCTTCCCATCGTAGAGAAGAGTGCTCCTGACTTTGGAAGATGACACTATCTTGAAGAATGGCCTTTCCATGATGTCAGCCCGCATCACATGGTAATTGCCTTCGCCTGGCTCATGCTCGGCAGTTCCCCCATGGAAGGACAATGCCATGTCAATAAACTCACCATAGTCCCGCGCAACTACATCGCAGAAAATGGGTTCCTGGGTATTTTCGCCTGGCATGGGAATTGTGAATGCCCTTTCACTAAAGCAGCTGATATTCTCATCGCTCCTAACCTCAAAGTCCATAATGTTCAGCACATCATAGAAATGCTTCCTTGACAAGGCTATTTTACCCTTGTCATCCCCTGGTATCTCAAAATTGACCGTCCTTTCTGCCAGGGTGACTGCCGCCTTGCCACCTTTCACACAGGCTTTTAGCTCAAAAGGCATATCAAAATCAAAGTCATCCAGTGGCATTGTCTCTGACTTTTCAGGCGAAAACGCATTAAGGCGCATACGACCATACTCAAACTTGACCAGACCGCTTTGCCGAGTGGCGCTAATCCGAAATGCAGAGCCTTTTCGCAGCCTCGCGTCATAGCGAAAACTCAATATGATTCCGAACTTGCCCGCCATTTCAAAGTTGACGTCCGCCACCATCGCCAATTCAAAGTCAGCCACATCTGGCATGATAGGCAGGAACTTGTTACCTGCGGAAAGCAGCTCTATGCATCCATCACCGCACCTTATGGCATCAGCCAATATGCCCGTATTGTCCTCAATCACCCAATTGGCAGGCAATGCGCCGCTTCTGCACTCGAAATTTTCCTTGAAAATGCAAGTCATTTTT
>JAFZZD010000562.1 GCA_017615955.1 Victivallales bacterium | reverse complement strand
CGATAGGCATGCCGTTAATGCGACGGCGAGGTACGCTACGCTAAGGCCGTCGCTACTACGGCAACTTGTAAGGGATGGTAGTAACGATAGGCATGCCGTTAATGCGACGGCGAGGTACGCTACGCTAAGGCCGTCGCTACTACGGCAACTTGTAAGGGATGGTAGTAACGATAGGCATGCCGTTAATGCGACGGCGAGGACGCCGTCGCTACTACGGCAACTGGCGAGGGGACGCCGTCGCAACTACATCACACCAAGAAGGGCTGTTTGTTGACGCGGTGGACGAGTATTTCATCGATTACGGCATTGCTGCGGTTTTCCAGGAGGAAGCAGACTATATCGGCTATGTCCTCTGGCATGATCATGCCGTCTGGCGTCAAATCAGGGCGTGATATCTTCACCATGTCGGTGTAAACGCCGCCTGGCGCAATGGCATGAACACGGATATTGTCCTTGTAGCATTCCGCAGCCAAGCTCTTTGTGAAGCCCAACAAGGCATGCTTCGAAGCGGTGTATGCACTCTGCAATGGATAGCCCGCGTGGGACACCACAGAGGCAATATTGATTATGCTGGCGGCATTGGAACGCCTTAGATAAGGCAGGCACTTCTGCGTCAGGAAATATGGCGCCCGCACATTTATGCCCATGATTGCATCGAATTCCATTGGCGTCACCTGCTCAAAGGGTGTGCTTTGGGCAACGCCCGCATTGTTCACCAGCACGTCAATTCCTCCGAATGCGGAGGCCGCCTTTTCAACAAGTTTGTCCAGCGCATCCACATCGGTCAACTCTCCTGGCAGGACTATGCACTGGCTGCATTTCTCCACAAGGGCCTGTGTTTCCTGCAACTTTGCAACATTGCGCCCGCCCAGCAGCACCAGTTTCATTCCACACTGCGCCATGCGAAGAGCGATTGTCCTGCCAATGCCGCCACCTGCGCCAGTCAGAACCAGAACCTTTCCCTGCAAATCCTGTTTCATATCACCCCTTTATAACTAGAACAGGACATGAAGAATGGTCCACCACCAGTTGCCTTTCCACGCTGCTGTTGTCCTTGTGGGTTGAGGCGTCATGCCAGCCATAGATGATGAGCAAATCGCACTTCAATTCTCGGCATGCCTTCTGTATAGCCTGAGAAAAACGGCCCCTTAGCATATAGGTTTCAAGTTCCACGCCTTGCTTTTTTGCAAACTCGTATGCGCTATCCAGCACACGTTGCCCCTTTGCATTGATTTCCTGTTCGAACACCTCCCGTTCCTCGGCAATGAACACACGCATTTGCTGAAGCATGTTCATGCTCACAGTGTCCACCACAAATGCGGCGGACAATCTTGCATCAGGTAGGCAAGACTTCATATTGACAGCCATCTTCAGCGCGTTGATTGCGGCCTCGGAACCATCCAGCACCACCAGAATGCTCTTTGCAAAAGGCATTCCCTGAGGCTTTTCATCTTCCTTTGCAGCCAAAGACTGACGCCCATGCTCATTTTTATCCCTATTGAAGTAATCAGACAGCCTCATTGTCAATCACCCTCCTTTCTGGCAATATCCGCATCATTTGCGGCCTCAAGCCTTTTCTTCACCATTTTCATCGTAAAGAATGAATCCAGTTCACGGCTTTCAAGCTGCTCTTCGATGAAATGCAAAGTGTCCTTGTAATTGGGAATGAATATATGCTCCAGCGCATTCACGCGGCGCTGCGTCTTCTTCAACTCACGTGCCAGCAGCCACACCGAAGTTTCCAATTCAGCCAAACGGTTGGCAGTCTCGGTGAGTTTCAGGAAATCCACCATGGTCTTGTCCGCCAGCGAATCAGTGCCCACGAAGCCGAACTGTGGTTTGAACTCGCCTTGCTTCACGCTAATCGTGGGAATCCTTACGCCTGCGGCCACGCGGGTATCCACGGAAATCTCGTGTTCGTAGTGAACACCATCCGCAATGCTTTTCATGCGCTGGTATCCATTTCGGCACAGAGCCAAGCGCAACGTAGCGGAGGCCTGGCGGCTACGCTCGTTCAGTTCTTGCTGCACTTCCTTCACCCTGTCCAGAAGACGCATCAGTTCCATAACCAAAATCTCCCGCTTCTGCTCCAGAAGGGAAAAGCCCTCCGTGGCCATGGCAAGTTCACGCTTAAGGTTTATCTGGTTGCTCTTGGTTGGCGCTATGTTGCTCTTGCTCATCTGCTTATGCGCTCCATGGTTGCAGAGACATCATAGTATTCGGAAAGTTCCTCCTCCGAAAGACGAAGCAATTCGGAACGAGGCAGTATCTTCAGCACATCCCAGGCAATTGACAGGGACTGCTCGATGCTCCTGTCCTCAAACTCACCCTGGGCAATCACTTTGTTCTCAAATTCACGTCCGAACTTGATGTACAATTTGTCCACAGGACTCAATTCCTCCTCGCCTATGACGGAGGCCAGCGAGCGCACATCCTTCACCTTGGAGTATGCGGCAAACAACTGCGATGCCACATGGGGATGGTCGCTGCGTGTACGCCCCTCGCCAATACCGTCTTTCATAAGGCGGGACAGCGAAGGAAGCCCAGCCACGGGCGGGTAAATGCCGCGCTGGAACATTTCCCGTTCCAGCACAATCTGCCCTTCGGTGATGTATCCAGTCAGGTCAGGTATGGGGTGTGAAATATCGTCATTTGGCATAGTCAGAATCGGCATCTGTGTGATGGAGCCAGAGCCATTCTCCAGACGCCCTGCCCTTTCGTACATGGATGCCAAGTCACTATACAGGTATCCAGGATAGCCCTTTCTGCTGGGGATCTCGCCACGGGCGGTGGCTATTTCACGCAAAGCCTCGCAGTAGTTGGACATGTCGGTGATGATGACCAGCACATGCATGCCCTCATCAAATGCCAGGTATTCCGCCATTGTCAGGGCAGTACGTGGCGTGATAAGGCGCTCCACCGACGGATCATCTGCCAGACTGAGGAACATCGCCACCTTGTTAAGCACACCGCTTTGTTCAAAGGAATCCACGAAGAAACGTGCCACATCGTGTTTGACGCCCATGGCGGCGAACACGATGGCAAATTCCACATCCTCCTTAAGCAACTTCGCCTGGCGTGCAATCTGCGCGGCCATTCTGTTGTGGGGCAGACCATTGCCAGAGAATATGGGCAATTTCTGACCACGCACCAGCGTATTCATCAAGTCGATGGACGAAATGCCAGTCTGAATGAAATCGCGGGGATATTCACGAGCGGAAGGATTGATTGGCAGACCGTTAACATCGCGCCAATCGCGGCAAAGTGGAGCTGGCAGACCGTCCTTGGGGCGGCCCAGGCCATCGAACACGCGCCCCATCATCTCCTTGGAGACAGGCACGTGAAGAGGCGTGCCAAGAAAACGCGCCTTAGTACCAGCCAATGACAGTGCATCCGTCCCACCAAAGACCTGCACCACGGCAGTATGCTCGGTCACATCCAGCACCTGCCCCAGACGTTCCTGGCCATTTGGCGCGGTGATTGTCACCAATTCATCGTATGCTATGCCTGAGATATTGTCGATGAATACCAGCGGCCCGTCAATGTTCCTGACGCCCGTGTATGTAAGACCAGGCATTCTCATTTGAGAAACCTCCTCTCAATTTCATCCAATTCGGAATTGACAGACTGCTCCAGTGCCGCCATTTTCGCCTCGTCGCCATTGGGCATCTCGCTTTTCATCCTAAGTATGCGGGGCAATGTGCTCATTCCATTCACATCTGACAGCGAGGCACCCTTTGCGACAAGTTCCCTGCTGCGCTGTGCAAACTGCACCAGCAGCTTCATCATCCAGCATTGCTTTTCTGGCGAGCAGTACATGTCCACCTTGTCAAAGGAGTTCTGCTGGAGGAATGCATTCTTGATGTATTCAGCCAGAAGCAATGTCAGTCGCTGTGAATCAGGCAATGCATCGGGACCAACAAGTTTTGCGATGTGCTGCAAGGAACTTTCCTCACGCAATATTTCCATAAGCAATGCCCTGTTGTCCTTCCAGTCGTGGTTCTTGTCCTTCCACCATGGCGAGATTTCCTCCAGGTACTCGCTGTATGAGTTCAGCCAGCTGATGGCAGGATAATGGCGGGCATTTGCCAGGTCCCTGTCCAACGCCCAGAAACACCTGATGAAGCGGCTTGTATGCTGAGTGACAGGTTCGGAGAAATCGCCACCAGGCGGTGAAACGGCACCAATCACCGACACGGAGCCTGAACGCCCTTCCAATGTCTCCACCTTGCCAGCACGCTCATAGAAGCCAGCCAATTTTGCGGGTAGATATGCGGGGAAACCTTCGTCCGCAGGCATTTCCTCCAGACGGCCTGACAGTTCACGCAAGGCCTCAGCCCATCTTGATGTGGAATCCGCCATGACCGCCACGTCATAGCCCATGTCGCGGTAGTATTCAGCCAAGGTGATGCCAGTGTAGATGCTGACCTCGCGGGCTGCGACAGGCATATTGGATGTATTCGCAATGAGGATTGTGCGCTCCATGAGGGAGCGTCCGCTGCGCGGGTCCTGCAATTCAGGGAATTCCCTCAGCACCTCGGTCATTTCATTGCCCCGCTCACCACAGCCGATATAGACAATGATTTTCGCATCGCACCACTTGGCAATGGCCTGCTGCGTCATTGTCTTGCCAGTGCCAAAGCCGCCAGGCACGGCGGCGGCACCGCCCTTGGCAATGGGGAAGAACGTGTCTATCACACGCAGACCTGACAGCAATGGCTCGTACAACGGAAGACGACGGTTCACGGGACGCCCCACGCGAACTGGCCAATACTGGTACAAGCCCAAGTCATGCCCGCCAGCCTTGCATATCACATCCTTGCCGTCATAATCGCCTTCGTCCGCGATGAAAGTGACCTTGCCGCCAGCATCTGGCGGGCACATAATGCGGTGCAGCACGCTTTCAGTCTCCTGCACTTCGCCTATAGGCATGCCAGGCGCAAGAGTATCGTCCTCCTTGACAACTGGCTTGAAATGCCACTTTTTATCCAAATCCACAGCGGAGGCCTTTTCGCCACGGCGTATCATGGGACCGCAGTCTTTTGCAATGCGGTCAAGTGGACGCTGTATTCCGTCATAGATGGTTCCCAGCAAGCCTGGTCCAAGCAATACGGAGAGAGGACGACCCGAACAATACACGGCCTCGCCTGGCTTCAGACCGCTGGTGTTTTCATACACCTGAATTGTGGCGGCCTCGCCACGCACCTTGATGACCTCGCCAAGCAGGCGCATTTCGCCTACTTCCACGACTTCGTGCATCCCCGCAAGTTCCATCTGCGTGGCCTGCACAATCGGGCCATTCACTCTCGTTATTATTCCTTTATGCTGTTCATCAGACATAATCTATATTTCCATTTCTAGTGGACAGTTTGGTGCCTGCGGCGAAAGCCGCAGGTAAATCGCGGGGCTCTCGCCCCGCGCACAAGACTGCCACATGTCATTCTTCCGAAAGCAGAACACGTATGCCATCCTTCATTTTCTGGAGGCGAGAGGCGTATGTGTTGTCAAATTCCTTTCTGCCGTCAAGGGTGACGAAGCGCAGTCCGTCTGGGGCATCAGGTGAAGGGCACAACTGGAATGAAAAATCAGCCTTCTTGTCGAGGACCTCCTTTGCGATGGCGGCAAGCCATTGCTCCGTGACAAGCGTGGCGTCTTTTTCTGGGAAATGAACCTCTGCATGGCATGGTCCCAGGGCAAGGATGGCCTCTTTTGCCAGCAACGTCATTGAACGTTTGTGGTTTTCGCCTGTGGTTGAGGCAGCCTTTTCCAGCGCAGTGGCAAGCATTGCCTCAAGGCGTTCCTCGCGTCCTGCAAGCCAATGCCGTTTCAGCTCCGTCTCCACGCCACGGACAATTGCGCCGCATTTCTGCGTCATCTCCTTTTCAACTTCGGCCATGCGTTCCTTGCGTTTAGCCGCCGCCTCGCGCTTCGCCCTGTCGACTATTTTTGCAGCGTCGTTTCTGGCACGGGCAAGCAGACGCTCCGCCTTAGCCTTGGCATCGCCGATAATCTCGTCTCTGAGACGTTGTTCCTGCTCTCTTTCAATCATGTTCAACCCTGCTTGTTGGCATCGACTATCTTGATGCCAACTGCGTCATTTATCAGCTGCTCAAGTGATTTGCGCCCCTTTTTCGCACCCCAAATACTGGGCACGACAGCCAGAAATGGCTCCTTAGCCGAAGCACGGTGCGCAGTAACCAGTTCCTCAATCATGCCCTCCACATCCTCTGTCACAAGCAGAATACCGTGAGCGCCAGGCGCAATGGCCTTCTGGAAAGCCTGCCTTGCCTCGTCAGGCGTGGAAACGGCATCGCCTTCCACGCCAGCAAAGCGGTAGCCCAGGACAGTGTCCACATCGCCTATGATATGGTAGGACATACGAACGCCCCCAACACCTCAGATTTTGAACACCAGGAAAAGGCTGATAAGGAAGCCAAACAAAGCAATACCTTCGCCCAGTCCCACAAATGCGATTGCCTTGCCCAGCAGTTCGGGCTTCTCTGCAGCGGCGCCCATTGCGGCGGCACCGACCTTGCCAACTGCAAACGCGGCGGACAAGCTGCCAACGCCCATGCAGACTGCGATCGCGTAGAAAATGGCGGGATTCGTGGTTGCCGCCTTTGTTGCGGCAGCTGTTGTCTCTGCGGCTTCAGGTGTTCCTTCCGCATACGCAACGCCACAAGCCAGGGCCAGCACAGCCAACCCGATGATTTTTGCAAATCTACTCTTCATTTTGCTTCAACTCCTCTTTTGATTTAAATGTTATCTATGGTAATGTCGTCTATTTCTTCAATTTGAACGGCTTGTATTCAATGCCACCGCCGCTGAAATACTTGCCGAAAAGCTCATAGTATTCCAGACGGACGCACTGTATCATGGCTACCATGCCTTCGAAGCATATCACCAGTGCATTGCCAAAAATGATGACAATCAGCGACCATAATCTGCCGCCTGGGACATTGTCCATAAGCCCGACAATACTGTAAACAGCCAAGCAAAGCGCCGCGTGGCTTATGGCAAAGGCTCCCACACGAACGAATGACACGGTCCCGCTCAAGTAGCCTGTGAAGGTCTCCATCAATTCTATCAACGCCTCCAGGATGATATTGAGGAAACTCTCCTTCTCACGATGCAATCTAAAAACATAATGTGCAAGAATGCCCTTAAAAAACAGTAAAACCAATGGCAGCACTATCAATACAATGCCTACGACAGGAATGGTCTTTTTCACCAGGAACCACACTCCAGTTCCCAGCACCATCCAGAAGAATACCAGCCCCAGCAGCCCGAACCTGTCGAAAATGCCGTCAAAGAAGCGCTTTGCCCTGAAGTGGTTGATGATGTTGATGATGATTGCCACGCTGGAGAATATGACGCCCACGCCAACTGCAGTGGCAAGCAGTTTGCCAATATCGTCCTGCTTCAATGGGCTAAGCCACAGGGGCTTGAGGAAATTGTGGTTTTCATATCCGAATACAGAACCGTAGCAGAAGCCGAACAGAGTGGCGCAAATGCCGCATGCGATCAGCAGGGGGCCAGCATCGCGGAAACTTTCGGCAATCTTGCGTTTTGTACGGCACATATAAAGACCAGCCAGCACCAAAACAAGTCCCTGCCCCACATCACCGAACATGAAGCCAAATAGTATCACGAACGTCAATGCCACGAATACGCTGGGATCCAGTTCCGTGTATTGTGGCATTCCAAAGTTGCTGATGAGCGCCTGGAATGGGCGCAATATCGCGCCGCCGCTGAACTTCACTGGCACGCTCTCCTTGCCCTCCTGCACATTCGCATCATCTTCAGGGCGTATCACCTCTACCACACCTGTGCCGCCAGTGGTGGTATTAACGATCTGGCGTATCTCCTCCACTTCCGTGGAAGGGGCCCAACCTGAAATGCAATACACATTCGCAATGAAGCCAAAATGCTTCTGAGCATCCTGGACTGCCTGGCGGCACTTCAGGTTCTGCTGGATGGAACGTACCACGGGTCCATATTCCGCAGCCAATTCCAGCACCTTCATCTTGCATTCCTCCAGTTTGGCGCGAAGTTCCTCCAACTGGCCGCTGAGGTTTGCCACTGCGTCATGAGCCGTGCCGTCCACTTCCTCTGGCGGCTTTGCCTCTGTGAATCCATACTTGTCCAATTCGTCCTTTACGGCAAATCTGTCTTTGTTGGAGGAAAGCACCAGGATGTTGCCTGCATCGCCGTCAGCCTGCACGATGATTGCGCTTTCCCCCAGCGTGAGCATGGCACGGGCAACGGCGGTCGGTTCCATGCGGCCAGTCACCATATAGAAATGGGACAGATTCCTCAATGCCTCAATTGGCACGTTCTGTAACGGGAATGCGGCAATCGCGCTGCGTTCCTTGTCCGTGACGCCCGCCGCCTTCAGCTCCTTTTCAATCTCCGCCTCCTGGCTGCCGTATTTCCTTGCAATGCGGTTGAGAAGTGCGCTCATGTCGTCAATGGACATGTCATCGCCCGCTTCTTCCGGTGCCTCCGAATTATTGTCCAGGTCAATGCCGAGGCCTTCCACAAGCCGTGCGCAAAGACCGCTGAGTTTTTCAATCTGGGCATTGTCCGCAGGTGCCTCCGCTTCCTTGAGCAGGCGTCCGCTGGACTGGCTTACCGCATCTATGAGATGCATTTTCCCCATCTGCCCCAGCAGGCGTGTGGTCTCGGTTACATACTTGCTCAAGACAAGTATGTTCAATTTTGACATTTCTACAGGCCGAAACATGTCTTCTCCATTTGGCTGCCAGGCGCAATGCTAACTTACGCCCAGCATAATGTCAAGGATATTCTGTGAAGGTATCCCGAAATAGATGCCTTCGTAAAGTCGTCCCAAGTTAAGCGTTTCAAAGAGTACCAGGAACGGGTATGCTGCAATGCAGAGCCTTGGATTTTCTATTGCAAGAAATGAGTAATGCACTTCCTGATAGAAATGCTCCCAAAGCGCATTCTCCACCAGATGCAGGTCGTTGCCCACATTCGCCAGCACGCGGGCGTATTTTCCATGCAAGGCGGCGCGTATTTCAGGCAAGGTGCCTTTCTTTGCCAGCTCCACCAGCTTCTCCCTGCTGTAAAGAGCTCCATGCTCAAGCCAGAGACGGGACATGGCGGCGGGTTCGAATGAATATGTCAGCGCATTGCGCATCAATGACGCAAGGTTGATAATGTCAACCTCTGTTCCCAGCAGGCGGCAGGCCTCATGCCCGATGGCAGACCTTATGCCGCGAGCTGTTTCCCAGAGCAAGTTGTGATAGGCATGGTCCACCTCGCTGTCCGCCAGCATCAAATCCCCATCATTCTCCAGTTTTTCAACTATGGCAAGCAATGCCTTGCCATCAAATGACTTGTATGGGGGGAGGCATTGAAGAAAGGCCTTGCGGTCTCTGGCATTTTCAATGGCATTTGCATCGAATCTCGGCATGTTATGGACTGTGTGGAAGGACAGGTCCCCTGCCTCCCGTTCGCCGCGTGAATAGCGCCAATGCAATGCCAGTTTTACATTGTCAAAATAAGAACGTGCCTGAAGCGCATGGTAGAAGGCCGCCTCGTGGGAAGGAAGAAGCCGTGCCACCTTGTCCAGTTTTTCTGCCTCCCTACTATAGATGAAGTTGTGGAATTCTGCCCTGCCCTTGCAGTCAATGCCTATGCTTTTCAGGTTCCGCAGCAACAATTCCTCCGTGGTGCTACGCGCCAGTTTCTCCAGCGTCTCGCCCTTGATTGCGTTTGCCACAATGCCGTGAAGCCTGGCAACCACAAAATCAAGGCTTGCCTGTATATCCGGAACCATATTCCAATCAATCCACTTCAGGATAAAGAAGCAAATCAGTGACTTCCTGGCATCGCGCGGCAAAACGCCTGTCGAACGCAAGGAGTTCGTCCTTCATATTGGCATCCCCCTTTTCAAGGGACTCCTTCTCCTCGACACGCGCCTTCTCCAGGCAGGAGCTGATATACTCGTCCGCTTCCGCAGCCAGTTTCTTCTGCGCTTCTGCCAGCAGGACATTCGCCTGGCGACGCGCCTCGCTGCGCAAAGCGTCCGCCTCGGCATTGGCCTTCTCGACCAATTCGTCCGCCTCGGCCTCCGCAGCCATCATGCGCTTAAGGATGTCATCCATTGTCACTCCTCGCTTCTGATGACCTCAATTACCTCTTCAGCATCTTTGGCGGCAAGCAGCCTCTCCTTGAAATCGGGTATGGACAGCAGACGGCTCACCTCGGACAGCAACTCAACGTGAAGCGCAGGACGTGTCTTTTCGCATAATATCATTACAACCAGCTGCACAAGCTCGCCATCCAGCGCATCGTATTCAATGCCTTCCTTGCTGATGCCAATGGCGACAATTGCGTCCTTGATGCCTTCCAGCTTGCCATGTGGCAAGGCAATCCCCTCGGAAATGCCAGTGCTCATCTTGGCCTCCCGCTCCATAAGCGCGGCAACGGCGGCCCTTCTGTCAGGCACAAGCCCCTCACGTACGAACATCTGCACCATCTCCTCAAAAAGCTCTTCCTTGCATGAGGAGGCCAGATTGCAGTTGACCAACCCGGCAGACAACATTTCAGAAACTAGCATGGCTTGCACCTGAATAATATTCAATGTATAATGTGGATGTCAAAGCATCCTAAAATTGCCCATACTATAATCTGCATTCCCCCAAAAACAAACTGACAACGCAAATGTACGCAGCCCAGGACCGCTAATGCGTAATCGCTCACTTTCCTTGTGTTTCCATGCGCCGATGGCGTCCATGTGAGCGCGGTCGCGGCGCTCACTCAAGTTGAGCAACTTGAGTGTTTTCGTCAGTTGGACATCCGCACAGGTTAGCCAACCTGTGTGATGTTACCTGGTGCTTTACCTTAAAGTTCACCAGTCAGCATTCGCAAGGGATTTTCCCGCAAGACAAGTTCCGTGACAAGGTCACTTGGAATGCCTTGAGCCACGAGCATAGGCAGAATATCAGCGAAAATATGCCTGTACCCTGCACCGCCATGCTTCATAAGCAGGCATTTCAGGCAGATGTCGTTGGTGAGCAGCAGCTGTCTTTCATAGCCGTTCTTGATGATCCATGCGGCAAGTTCCACGCGTTCCACGTCTGAAACGAAGTGCCCAGCCGCGAAGCCGCCTGGCGCGGGAGTAAACTCCTTGCCAAAGTTGTCCAGCTCCACATAGACGCCAAGTTTCAGCAGAGAAAGGATATAGTCGCGGTTTGGCTCCACATCGGAATGGCAGATGACGATGCGTGAGGGGGCGACTCCATTTCGCGTCAGTATTTCCGTCGCCTCCAGGCCATTTGTGCTCCATGGATAGATGTGGACCTGCACGGCAAGGCCACTTGCCACCTGCGCCTTTGCCGCCGCATGCAGTGCCTTGCGCTCGCTGGGCAGAAGCTCCTTGCTGGTGCCAATTTCTCCTATGATGCCAGCGCAAATGCCATCGCATACGCCTTCCCTGCAATCGCGGAGCATCGTCTCTGCGGCCTCTTCCACGCTCATATTGAGAAAGGCATCATCGTGGGTATCGCCAGTATAATATCCGCACCCCATGACGATATTCATACCCGCATCCTGTGCCAACTGGCGCAGGAGCCTGGCATCGCGGCCGATCTGCGCTGTCGTGCAATCCACGACAGTATCGCATCCAAGGCGTTTCAATTCCGCGCATTCTGCAAGCGCCCCCGCATAATCATCGACTGCAAGATTGTCCCGCATGGAATATGGATCCTGCATAAGCGCAGGCCTGTCCTCTGGGACAAGCACCCTCTCCAGTGCGCCTGGCGCCGCCTGATTGCGCAAGTCTATGAAAAGATGCTCATGTGAAAGCACCATGCCGCAGGAAGCAGCGGAAACAGCACCTGTCACAGTCTGGATTGTATTTTTGCTCATAGTGTTCTATCTTCGCAATGCACTTTGCGAAATCGAGTACAATTAAACTCCTACGCCATAATGAATCCAATTACCAGATATGCAATAGAAGCCACGACAGCGCAGACAAGAGCGTATGGCAGCTGTGTCTTGACATGGTCTATGTGGTCTGCAGCCGCGCCGGCGGAGGATAGCACCGTGGTTTCAGACAGCGGCGAGCAGTGGTCGCCGAACACGCCGCCGCCGGCAACAGCCGCGAAGCAGGCCATGACAAGCGGCGTGACCTGGCCATTCGTGTAGTTGAAGGCAAGCGGCAATGCGATGGGCATGCAGATGGCGAAGGTGCCCCAGGAGGTGCCAGTGGCGAAGGCCATGATGGCGGCTATGATGAAAATCACAAATGGCAGAAGATGTGGCGAAAGGAAGTGCTGCGTAAGCGATACGATGTAGTTTGCAGTACCCATGGTCTTGCTCAGGGAATTCACTGAATAGGCGAGTGCCAGCAGTATTACGACTGGCACTGCACCCTTGACACCCTCGGTGGCAGTGTTGATGACTTCCTTGAGGGGAATGCCTTGTATCCACAGGCTGACAGTCATAAACAGCACCACGCCAAGAAATGCCTCCATGGTCTTGGCCGAGTGCAGTTTGATGTAGGTGCCGACTGCAATGGCTACAATCATTATGACTGGCAGAATGAAGTTAAGGAAAACACGTGT
>JAFZZD010000561.1 GCA_017615955.1 Victivallales bacterium | reverse complement strand
CTTGCCTGGGGTTACGCATGGTCGTGCCCTGCGGGCACTAGCCGCTTCGCGGCTTCAATTACCTACCCATACGGGGGACATAGCATTTCATATAACTACTCCAAAAGCAGGCTGCGCAGCTTGTGCATGGCAACTGAACTTACGCCGCAATCACGCAGATACGCCCTGACCTGGCACTGTATTCCCTTGCCAGGGGCGTATGTCTCCAATTTCGCCAGAAATGCGGTGAACACCTGGGAAAAACGGGAACGCTCCCCGGAAATGGAAAGATTGGAGTATTCGTAGTCGGTCAACGCATCCTCCAATGACACGCCCAGCAGCGTCTCTATTAGAAAAGCCAGGGTACCAGTCCGGTCGCCTCCGCCTGCACAATGGAAGTAAAGGGGATACACATTCTCATCGCAGAGAAGTGTGAATATGCGTTTCATCGTTTCCTTCTGCTCCGCAGAGAAAATGCCTTCCTGCGCCCAGGTGGCGTATGCGGATGACGGGATGTGAATGCGCCTGTAGCCTGGATGCACAAGCGTCTCCCTGCCCTCCTCAAGACCGCGCAGGTCCAATTCAGTGCGCACGCCCAGCTCGCCAAAATATGTTGCCTTGCCAGCCTCTGTAAAGCGGAAATCAAGCGTCCCCTTGGGTTCGAACTGGCAGCCCCTTATGAGCATTCTGCTGCGGATGAGGCGTCCGTCATTTGTGCGCCATCCGCCAAGGTCACGCACATTGCTCAAGCCCTCAAGATGCAGGAAAACGGGCAAGGCATCCTCAATGGTAAAAAAACGTATTTCGGAGCGCTGGCCATTATTGAACATCACACGCCAATACCAGAGGCTTCCAGGCAAGAGATTGCACACGGTGCAGCAGCCATTGCCACGATAGCGCAATGGCTGCTCAAACGCCGCGTCCTGGCACAGCTGCAACTCCCCTGCTCCGCCCTTCCAGCGGAAAACCACGCCCAGCGGCGTGGTCAGGTCCCGCTTTCTTGGCGTTATGTTCGGCTTATGTGGCACAAAGCGCCGTCTGGAGGCGAGCATTGCCTTCTGTGCGCTGGTCTGCAAAGGCAGGACTGCGCCATCGGCGGGAACAAGAAGCTGCGGAATACAACTCATCTTCAACCCTGGCTCTGCGGGAACAATGCCTTGATCATGGGGATGCCAGCTGGATGCAGCTTTGCATTGCCATAGTAGAGCAATTCCCAGGATATGAGCTTGCTGACGTAGGGGGCGGCATTGTTGATCTGCGCTATGACCCGCTCTGGCGCGGCAGCACGGCGGCTTGTCTCATCATAATATGGAGCACAGCACTCGAAATCCTCCACATTGCTCCACAATTCGATTTGCCGATCATCGGCCACGGAACGCCAAATCTTGAATGCCTCGTCCTGGCGGTCCAGCGTAATGCAGCCGCAGCCTATTGAATCCTGAGGCGCCAATATGTCGGGATGGTCTTTTGCAAAGACCCTGCACCATGCGTCCCGCATGTCGCCCATGGCGTCCTGGTGGTAGATGGTCGCAGGAGACATGAGTATCTTGAGGCGTGGGTCGGCATTGCGTATTACGCTGAAGAAGCCGTGGTACAAATCGCCCAGAAAGTCCTCCAATTCCTCATCCCTCTTGCCGATGTAGGCTGATTCAGGGGAGAAATAGAAGCCGTCAAAGGAGGCGCGGTAGCGGAGCAGTTCCTTGAAGCAGCCCACCTGCCGCTGAATTTCCTCCTGGATCATCTGACCAGAAAGACGCTCACGCCAGCAGGTGACGGAGCCATATCCGCCCAGGAACACAAGCAGTCCCAGTTCCTTGGCGGCAGCCAGCATGGGTTCCACCACATTCCAGCATTTGTAGTCCTTGAACAACTGGCTGGGATAGTAGCACTCCTCCAATTCGTCCCAAAGGGATGCCTGGAATATCACAGTGTCGATGCCATATCCCTTGAGGCGCGTCAGCTCACGCTTCCAGTCCTCCTGAGTCCAGTGCAAGGTCTCCGCGCCACGGTAGTTCGGGGGATGGGCATAGATGAAACTGCCCGTGATATGCATCTTGGGAGCAGTGGGTTCTATGGACTGAAGGAAGTCGTTGTTGCGCTTGATGCGGGCGGCACGGCGCTCTTCCACGCCAGGGCGAGTGCCAGCGCCGGCAGGGGGCAGAAACACCCTGTATTCTCCCAACTGCTTTATGGAATGCCTGTCATTTGCCATATTTGGATTTTCCTTTTATTTAATGTGGGCGCCGATATTTAATGTGGGCGCCGAAGCGGCGCCCACTCAGG
>JAFZZD010000560.1 GCA_017615955.1 Victivallales bacterium | reverse complement strand
TGCTGTTCCTGTTTGGCGAATGCCTCCACGTCAGACAGAGAGACATTGCCTTCGACTTGGCCATTGTCCAGCGGATTGGCGATGCGGTTTTCCAGGTCATGGAACAGGCGGCGCAGGTCGATGATGCCGCCGATGATGAACCAGAACGTGGTGAAGGCCGCGGCCACCAGCGGCACGCCGAGATACACCACGAAGAAATAGCTGCCCCACCATTCAGGCTTCCATGGCGAGAATATGTTCCATACCACCACCAGCACGAAGGCAATCAGGAATTTGTATATGAAGGAGTAGATGAAGACGCTCCATGTGATGACTTTGTCGCCGGTGGTGAATTCTGGGGTGATGCCGATGATCTTCTTGAACACGTTGCGCCATGTCCACTCGAACTGCGCCTTGTTTTCGCCATCTGTGTTGTAGATGCCGCGGTGCAGCATGCGGTCCAGGTTGAAAGGTCCCTTGTAAGTCAGCAGGGAACCTCCTATGTATCCAACCAGGCAGCACATCATGATGAGGAAGTTGATTTCCACTGAGTTGATGGGGAACTTATGGGGCGACATGCGCCAGACAATCCACGGCTCGAATGGCCCAGAGCACTTGGCCAGGAAGTTGCCCACTGCCGCATCCCACTGGTTCGCCACCAGCCAGGGATATATGAGCGAGGCCCATTCACGCTGGAGGAAGATGAAGAGCAATGCCAGCAACATGCCGGTGATCAGTGAAGTGAATGCGCCGGTGGTGTTGCCGAAGCGGCTGTAAAGGCCGAAGATCATCATTGGTCCTGCGCCAATCCACATGGAGCACATGATGGTGACGAACATGTTCACATAGTCCAGCTGCGCCATGAAGAAAGAACCCACGAACCAGAACGCGCCGCAGAATATGGCGACTATTCGGATTGCCATCACGTGGTGCTTCATTGAAAGTCCCTTCTTCAGGAATGGCACCACGCAGTCCTGGGTTACGGTCTGCGCTGCACTGAAGAGGCGTGAATCGTCCGTTGACAGCATCATCAGCAGGATGAACAGGGCGAACAAGCCCACCATTCCCACCGGCAGCAGATGCCGTAGGGTGACTGGCAGCATCATCTGATGGTAGAGTGTGAAGTATTCCTGGTAGTGCTTGTTGCCGTTGGGCACGTCCTTCAGTCCTTCGCGCACCACATCAAGATGCGGGGTGTCCAGGTTCTTCTCATGTGAAAGAGGTGCATCCTGCGGGCGTGTGCCGCCGATGATGTGGTCGCGGGGAGGCAGTGCCTCCAGCTCATTTGTCAGCTTTTCCTGCAATGCCTTGTCATCCACCACGATTTCACGCAGGATCTTGCGGCTCAGGTCATTGCGCACCTCGCGTGCCTTGTTCGCCATGGACTGATGATTCAGAGTGGCGATTACCAGAATCACCAGAAGAATGTACAGCACATTGGAGAACATGGAACGCCAGGTGCCCATGATGCTTGCCATCTTCTGCTCATGGGGCGAGCGGGCGGATATGCTTCCAGCAGTGCCAGTCCAGTTGCCTCTGTTGATGATGGTGCTATAGACGGACACCACCAGTGCGAACATGTTGAAGTCCCTGAGTCCCCTGATGTCATACGGATTCAGGAAGCTCTGTCCTGCGGCGCGGTCGCTCATGACAGGCACGATCACGCCTGACCAGGAGAATTTCACGATGATGAAGATGGTGAAGATGATGAGCAGTGGATAGCAGAAGAAGCCCTGGATGGTGTCAATCACCAACAGGGACAAACCGCCGCCAAGGCAGCAGATCAGCACGCACAGCGTGATCATAATCAGTGTCAGCACCAGGAAGGTTGGTACCTGCATACCGAAGAATTTGAACGAGTAGGGCAGGCCGATGTAGTAGATCATGAAGCGTGCCGCCAGGGCAGGGCACATGCAGTTCGCCAGCAGTTCCGCCACTGAACGCAATGCCGAGGCATATATTCGTAGTGGACGGTTGTAGCGCATCTCCAGGAACTGCCCCAAACTCAGGGACTTTGTCTCGCGGAAGCGGTACGTGAAGAAGCCAGTCAGGCTGATTACAATGGAAAGCGGCATGAGGATGCTGTTCCAGAACGCCATGGCGAAGCCGGTCTTGTAGTGGGCCTCGGTGTAGCCTATTAGCGTGATTACCGCCAGTCCCTGGGCCACGTCGCCGACTGAAATCACATAGCGGCCAGCCACACGCCCAGCCGCGAGATAGTCCGTCACACCCTTGATGTAGCGCCTTGAATAGAAGCCCATGCCGACGACGAATATCATCGGCACCACCATGATCAACCAGTCAATCCAACTCACTTTCTCTCTCCTGACTTTTGGGTTACACTCTGTTCCCCAAGAGGGTAGGTATGTGCGCGGCCATTGGCCGCGCATCAGGACGCGTGACTTCCAGCC
>JAFZZD010000559.1 GCA_017615955.1 Victivallales bacterium | reverse complement strand
TTGCTTGCTGTATTGGTTGATTTTCTAGCCTAATTTTAACAAAAAGAAATAGTCGTTGCAAGCAACGAAACACCTGGGACAATCACTTTTATAATACCAGCATAGAACCTATTTTCTTTTTATAATACCAGCACAGAACTAATCACAATACAACAAGGGCTTGCTTTTCTGCACGGGCAAGGCCGACGTGCTCAGCCAACTGGCCGCGAAGAAAAATTCTTTGTGGCGTACTTTCATAATCGTAATTTGCGTTAAATTATGGCGATTTGACTTGAAGTCATCAAACCAGAACAGGAGAATTTCATAATGGAAAAGACAGCATTGAGGCCCCTTTCGGTACAGCTTTATTCGGCACGTGCCTATTCCGCAAAAGACGGATTGCGTTCAGTGGTAGAGAAGATGGCAGAAATCGGCTACAAGGGCGTGGAGCCAGCAGGTTTCTTCGAACTAAGGCCACGGGAACTGAAGAAACTGGTGGAGGACCTGGGCATGAAGATATACTCATCCCATTCACCATGGGTGCGCGAGAACAATGTGGGCGAGTGCATGGAACTGGCGGAATCCCTTGGACTGGACAGGATAGTCTGCGGCTATGGCCCCAATGACTTCAAGGACATGGACGCCATCAAGCGCACCGCCGAACTCACCAACAAGAACTGCGAAATCCTGAAACGCAACGGCTTCAAGCTCTTCCAGCACAACCACTACTGGGAATTCGACCGGATCGACGGGCGCGTCAAATACGAGATCTACGCGGAGATGTGCCCCGATGTGCAATTCCAGATCGACACGTTCTGGGCCACCAACCTGGGCAGGGAAGACGCTGTGGAAATGATGAAGCCATTCGCGAACCGCACCGTGCTCCTCCACATAAAGGACGGCGTGTTCACCCAGAATGTGGAAAACGCAGGCATGAACAATGGACTTCTTGACATAAAGGCGGACATGATGCCACTGGGCACCGGAAAACTGCCAATCAAGGACATCATTGCCAACATCCCTGAAAAGGTGGACGCCGTAATCGTGGAGCTTGACTACTGCAACACTGAAATGTACAAGGCGCTGCAGATGAGCTACGACTATATGGTGCAGAACGGCCTAGCCGCCGGAAACAAATAACAACTGTCCGCGCCGCCACGGCGCGGACACACTAGCCATGAGCAAACCTTTCACATACGTATTTGAATTCGGCGAAGGCAGCGCGAAAATGCGTTCCTTCATCATGCAGGAGGCAGCATCAGCAGGCATCAGCCACATCGTATTGACGAATGGCCTGATGAAGGACATACTGGGTGACATCACTCTGGTGCATACCTTGCAGCAGGAAGCACAGGCGGCCGGCCTGTCCTTTGTGGACTCCCACGCCCTGTACGGCATGTCATACGACCTGATGAACTATGGCGACAGCCTCTGTGAGCACCGCAAGGCACTGAACAAACTTGAGATTGACATCGCAGCGGAAATGGGAGTCAAAACCATCACATTTCATCCAGGCAACGAGGCGGCAAGGCCGGAAACGCCGTTGAGCACGCTAAGGGACAATGTGAAACGAAGCCTGGAGGACATGCTCCCGGAAGCGGAGAAATGCGGCGTCACGATCTGCATAGAGAACAGCTGGAACCAAATATCCGTGCCCAAGCCATTGTGGGAAATCAGGAATGCATTTCCTACAGAGCAC
>JAFZZD010000558.1 GCA_017615955.1 Victivallales bacterium | reverse complement strand
AGGCGTCTGTTTTTCGAACAGGCGCAGTGCATTGGCAATCGGCGCATATACTGGCGCTGCAAGCACGTCCAGGCGTTGAGATTCCAGCCCAAGAAGATAGCTGCCGTCCAGCTGCACTCTGGACATCCGCCTCTCAAGGAAATCGACCGCCCTCTGCGCGGGGGCTGTGTAGTCGCCGCCGCCCCGGCTGAATACCTCCGCCTCAATGCGCTCAAGAAAGGCAAACGCCGCTGACGGCGTGGAGAACGTGTTCTCCCCAAGGGTCGATATTATGGCTGAATTGGCGTATTTCCCGTTTCGCGCGGCATTGCTCATTCCATTTGTGGCAAGGCTGTTTTCGCGGCAGGTGGCAGGAATTATCTGCCCTCCAGGGCACATGCAGAACGTGGTTGCGCCAGGAACCCTGCCATTGCCGTTTGTGGAAAACAGATATTCGGCTGCGCCCAGCGCTGGGAAGGATTCCCTGCGCCCATGGCGAATTTCATTTATGTACTCCTGGGGATGCTCTATGCGGCAGCCCATCTGGAAGGGCTTTAGCCTGAAGGCTATGCGCCTGGTCAGCGCCAATATGAGTTCACGGGCGCTGTGCCCGCAGGCAAGCAGCGCAGCAGGCGCATCAAGGCGCACCCCTTGATCAGTGCGCACTGCCTGGAAGCGCTCGGTTCCCGCAATGTCCACGACCCTTGTGTTCCACAGGAAACGACCGCCAGAGGCCACAATGCGCCTGCGCAAAGAGGCTATTACGCCTGGCAGCAGGTCGGATCCTATGTGCGGATGCGCATAATACAGTATTTCACGCGGGGCGCCTGCCTGTACAAAGGCCTGCAGCACATATTCGGCGCGCTCGTCGTGGACACGGGTGTACAGCTTGCCGTCAGACCAGGTGCCCGCGCCGCCTTCGCCAAAGAGGTAGTTGCTTTCAGGATTCAGCCTGCGTGTGCGCAGGAATGCGTTTATGTCCTGCTGGCGTGTCTGCACGTCGCGTCCGCGTTCCAGCACAATTGGCGCGGCCCCCGCCTCGGCAAGCACAAGCGCCGCGAAAAGCCCAGCTGGCCCCGCACCCACGATTATGGGATTGCGCAGACTGGTTTCATCAGGCGGCTGCCAGGGCTGCCCGTGTCTTGGCTCCGAATATGCGCCCGCTGGCTGAACTCCCTCGCGCAGATCCACATCAAGCGCATAGAGCAAGCGCACATTGCCCCTGCTGCGCGCGTCAACGCTGCGCCTGCGCAGGAAATATGAGACAATGTCATCCTGGCTGATTCCAAGCGCCGCCGCGATGAAAGGCTGGAGCGCTTCATCGCACTTCGCGGGAAGGCCCGCAGCCGCGATATTCAGGTTCGTGCTTATGCGCATAAACAAAAAAGGCAGGCAGCCGTTCAAACTGCCTGCCTGCAAGAACGATAGTATCAGTCCTTGAAGACTATGCCTGACTTCTGTTTGAACGCAGCCTTGGCAAGCTCTTCCCAGGTTTCACTTGTCGGGGCGACATGGCCATCGACGTAAGTTATGTTGGTCTGGTTGTTGTGGCGCTTCTCACCCTCGTGAATCTCGGACAGTTCCCATTTGCCCCCTGATTCCTCCGCCTTGAACCAGAACAGGCCGACGCGATGCGTGATTGTGCCGCCATCCTCAAGGAAGAGAGGCATTGAGCTTGCCAGCTTGTATGCGGAAATCTTGTGGACGGAACGGGTTCTGTTGCTTATGCCGTATGCCAGGGAAAGGTCCTCTTCATCGGTCGGGCATTTGTAGATTTCCTTGTCGCCGACGTAGTTGTAGAGGGAACCGCTGGT
>JAFZZD010000557.1 GCA_017615955.1 Victivallales bacterium | reverse complement strand
CATTGAAGATGCTACCTTGATAAAGTCAAATTCGCCTGTCGGCGATGACAATGAGCCAATTTACACGGCACCCGCCAATGTTCCGGACATTGAATGTCTTTATGACAACTTTGTGGCAATCTGCGAAGTCACAATGCTGACGTCAAGAGACCAATGGTATAATGAAGGGCAGCCTGTGATGCGGCATTTAAGGGATTTTGAAAACATAAACACGAAGCCTGCATATTGCCTTTTCATAGCACCTTCTTTGCATGAAGATACCATAGAGACCTTCTTTATGTCAGTGAAAATGTATTATAAGGGTGAACCGCAGAAGATAATCCCCATAAACATTAGTCAATTTGAGAGGGTTCTTAAAGTCGTCAAGCATTGTTCTCATTCTGGAAGACCTATAAAGCATACAAAGGTCAAGGAATTATACGACAGCTGCTCTGATGTGACAAATATAACGGATTCCAGGAGATGGCTGGAGCATATAGAAAAGTCTCTTCTTGAATGGGAGGCACGCATGAATGAAATTCAGGGTGCAGAATGACATGGAGACTATAGAAGACCTGGTATTGATAATTGTTGCGGCTGGCTCATCGGAAAGGTTCGGCGGCAGGGAAAAGCAACTTGAATTGCTGAATGGGCTTCCTGTGTTTCTCTATTCGGTGAAGAACCTTTCGCCTCTGGCAAGGGCAACTGTCATTGCCGTACCCCAGGGCAAACTTGCTCATTACAGGAATGTTGCCATTAAAAATGGCTTCTCTGCAAAAGCGCTGCATTTTGTGGAGGGAGGAAGCAGCAGGACCGCCTCTGTGCGCAACGCATTGGCAAAGGCGGCATCCCTGCTACAAGAGGGAATAGTTGCCATTCATGATGCGGCAAGGCCATTGGCCAGCCGGGAAATGCTGCGGTGCCTTGTAAAGACTGCACGTGTATTTGGCGGTGCCGCTCCAGGAAAAAAAGTCAGCGACACCATGCTGCGCACTGATGAGAACGACAATATTGCGGAATACGTCCCAAGGACGGGAATATGGTATGTGGCGACGCCACAGGTATTCAGATTGCAGGAGTTGCTCAATGCATACAATGCGGTGCAGAACCAGGATTTCACCGATGATACTCAGGTTTTTCTGCACAATGGCGGCCAGGTGCGTATGCTTCAGGAAAATGCCTGCAATATAAAAATCACGTATCCAGAAGACCTGGAACTGTGCCGCAGCCTACTACCTTAAGCAACCTGAGTGATCCCCGCCTCGGGGACCACATTTTCCCCAGTCTCGGAGACCACGCAAATTACGGCGTTGAGAAGGATATGGACTGTCTCTTGCCACCGCCTTTGGCATCCTGGGAAGACTCGTTTATCATGACAAATGTGCCCAGTTTGGTCAGTTCCCGGTCTGTCATCAGGAAATCCAGCCTGTTGGCTGAAGCGTTTTTAATTATGAGTTCCTGAAGGATGGCCTGCTTTGCATAATCCACTATCATGATTTTCAATCCTGTGGCCTGCGCCTTCTTGAGGTAGCGCAGGCTTTCCCTCATATCGCGGTCGCTGTTGAATTTGGTTCCGTCGGTGAATACATCCTCCGCGCCAACACCGTCAAGCAGGCGCAAATAAGCATAGTCCACCAGCAATGCCAGCGCGTTTTGCTGGAATATCAGAAATCTTGGGGATGTCCTTTTTGCATGCCTGGCTATATTTGCCACAAAGCGCTTCATGTCTTCCCTATATGACCTTTGTGTTTCGCGGTTGATGCGCATGTCCTTTCCTTTCTCGAAGAATTCATAGCCGTCCACGATATCCAGATAGACGCCGTCAAAGCCCTGTTGTATGATTGTGTCAAGGTACTTGATCACGATTTCCTGCCAGCGCTTGTTCCAATAGCGCACACGGTAGTTGCCTTTCCATTCAGGATTCTCGTCCAGCAAAAATTCAGGACGCTTGCCCTTGAGCCAATCCGCCTTCCAGTATGTACGATAGTTCTCCGCTTCGCCGATTGAAAGGTATGCCAGGATTTTCCGTTTCTTGTCGCCCTTTTTCATTGCGGCCAGCTCATTCGACTGCCAAATACCCTTTTCGGTGCCGTCAAATGAATAGTCGATAATGACGAAATCCCTCCCGCTTTCATTGATCTTCTTGATGAAGTCCGCCTTGTTCTTGGCAAACTTCTCCGCTTGAAGAATATAGGCAAAGGACGGACCAGCGCATAGCCCTGCTACGCCAATGAAAAATAGGCAAAGTAGCAATTTTACAATTTTCATGGTCGTGTGTGGTTCGTATTTTGTATTTTCTAAAGTTCCTTAAGCAGAGCTGGCAGCAATTCACCTGCTCCTAGAGTGGTGATTTTGCGGCCTTTCCTGAAGAGGATGCCCTGTTTGTTGGCGGCGCCGGCGATGCCAATGTCCGCATTGGAGGCCTCGCCAGGGCCATTGACTTCACAGCCCATGACGGCGATGCTTCCGACTTTGAACTTATGCCCGGAGGCCTTTAGTTCGTCGATTGCCTTCTCCACCGCCGATACCAGTGGCATCAGGTCTATTCGTGTGCGCGCACAGGTGGGGCATGAGATTATCTCAGGCTCTGCCTTGCGCAATCCAGTTGCCTCCAGAATGCGGAGCGCGGCCTTTACCTCTTCCACTGGCAGTGCAGTCAGACTGACCCGTATCGTGTCGCCTATGCCATCCAGCAGCAAGGCGCCAATGCCGACTGCTGATTTGACAATGCCGCAGGAGACAGGTCCTGCCTCCGTTATGCCCAGGTGCAACGGAATATCCGCCTTCTCTGCAAACATGCGGCAGGCGCTTACGGTGGTTCGCACATCCGAGGCCTTCAGGCTTGCCTTCAAGGCAAGGCATCCCTCCTCCTCGAAAAGGCGGACATATTGCAGCGCGCTTTCAACCATAGCCTCGGGAGTGCGGCCATATCTTGCCTTGGCTTTTTCCGAAAGGCTGCCCATGTTCACGCCGATGCGGACGGGCCGCCCCATCTGCGCCGCCTTGCGGGCGACATCACGGGCCGCCTTCTCTGAAGGAAGGTTGCCTGGATTGACACGCACACATGCCGCACCATGTTCCAGGGCGCCAATTGCCAATGTGTAGTCAAAGTGTATGTCCGCCACTACTGGCATCGGACTTAACCTGCAGATTTCGCCAAACGGCGCGAGCGAGTCATGGTTTTGCACGGCGCAGCGTACTATTTGGCAGCCTGCAGCGGCAAGCTGGTCGATTTGGCGCAAAGTGGCAACACTGTCAGCAGTGTCTGTATTGGTCATCGACTGAATGGAGACTGGTGCCCCACCGCCGATCTTCACATTGCCGACTTGTATTTGCCTGGTTTTACGCACAACCTCACCTATAAAGTGCTATATAGTATCATGTATTTGTAATTTAGCAAGAGGGATAT
>JAFZZD010000556.1 GCA_017615955.1 Victivallales bacterium | reverse complement strand
GTCTTTTGTGCCAATGATATTATCTTATACTGTTCATAAATAAATCTAGTAGGACAATAATGGAGAAATCTGGTATATGAAAGTTCCGCTGTTGGATTTGAAGTTGCAGTATCAGCAACTAAAAGGCGAGATAGAGCCGGCCATGCTGGCGTTCTGCGCAGAGCAGATGTGCATACTTGGCCCCCATGTGGAGGCGTTCGAGACTGCCTTGGCAGAAAAATGCGGTGCCAGGCATTGCTGTGGCGTAAGTTCTGGT
Organism: Victivallales bacterium; assembly: GCA_017615955.1. The sequence goes on along the minus strand of JAFZZD010000556.1, from coordinate 2,271 downwards.
TCGGACGCGCTGCTTCTTTCCCTCATGGCAGAGGGCATTGGCGCGGGAGACGAGGTCATAACCTCCCCGTACACATTCTTCGCAACGGGAGGCGCAATACACCGGGTTGGCGCAAAGCCTGTGTTCGTGGACATTGAACCAAAGTCCTTCACAATCGACACTGCCAAAATCGAGGAGAAAATCACGCCCCGCACCAAGGCGATCATGCCAGTGCATCTTTATGGGCAGACTGCCGAGATGGGTACAATTATGCATCTTGCCCAAAAGCATGATCTGATTGTCATCGAGGATGCTGCCCAGGCCATTCTCTCCCAATGGCAGGGAAAATGCGCTGGAGCCATCGGCGATTATGGATGCACCTCATTCTTCCCAAGCAAGAATCTGGGATGCTTTGGCGATGGAGGCGCAGTGCTGACGCAGGATGACGCAAAGGGCGCCATGGTGCATCGCATGCGCAACCACGGCATGGAACCCAAATACTACCATAGCGTGGTGGGCGGCAACTTCAGAATCGATGCATTGCAGGCGCTGGTGCTGAACATCAAGCTGAAATATCTTGACCAGTGGACGCAGAAACGCCAGGCGAACGCCGCAATGTACGACAAGCTGTTCGAAGGCGTGGAAGGAGTGGTGACACCGTCTGTTGCCCCATGGTGCACGCGCCATGTCCGCAACCAGTATATTATACGCATATCGGGCGGCAAGAGGCAGAAGGTATGGGATGCGCTGAAGGCCGCTGAAGTGGGCTGCGACGTGTATTATCCAGTTCCATTGCATCTTCAGGAATGCTTCAAGTCCCTTGGATACAAGCCGGGCGATTTCCCCGAAAGCGAAAGGGCGGCTGCGGAAACGCTGGCAATACCGATTTATCCTGACCTGACCCAGCAGCAAATCGAATATGTGGCCTCTGTTGTAATTGGAGCATTGTGATGGGACATCACGACAAGCAGAAAAGCGATCTCGAAAAACTGCCGATGAAGCCCAAGGGCAACAGCCTCAAGCTGTTCTGGAGGTTGTTCAAGGAATTTGGCAGGCCATATTGGATGCGTCTTGTCCTGGGCGTCCTGGCGGGGATGATCATGGGCGGCGCCATGCACCTCTACTTGTCCTTCCTGGACATGGGGGTGTCCTGCCTGGAGGCTGGCACTGGTGGCAATGCCGGCAAGGTTGAGAATGTGCAGAACAACCTGGATGACAATCTTACCAAGAGGCCATTTGTGCGCTGGGTGCTGAAAACGGCTGGCATAGACTTGAAAAAGGAGGCGCAGGCGGCCGAAGCGCAACAGCAGGAGAAGAAAGCTTTGCCTGAAAAGAAGGTTGGCAATGACAAGGAACTGGGAATGCTTTCCAAAATCAATGCCATTGCCGAGCGTTTTGGATTGAATGTGTCAACGGATGACGCAGTGTCATTCCCCCTTATATGCGTGATGATCGCGGGCATGCTGGTGTTCTTCGCAGTGCGCTCTTTCGGCGAATTCATCAACAAGTACTTTCTGCGCTGGGTGGGCGCCCGCATAGTGGCGGACATCAGATTCCGCCTTTTTGACAATGTGCAGAGGCAGTCCATGTCATTCTTCGACAAGACGGACGTGGGACGCCTGATAAGCAGATGCACCTACGATGCTGGAGTCATAGACCATGCCTTCGCCGGCACCATTGCCGAGGCGTTCATCGCCCCCGTGCAGATCATCGTGGCATTTGAGTTCCTGGTTCTGAAGGCAATCCAGTCAGGCGTGGTCAAGCCCGTGGTAATTCTGGTCATGCTGATGCCAGTGTTGCTGTTCCCCATGCTGATGCTGTCTAAAATCGTCCGTGACTATCAGAAGAAGGTGCTAGGGCGTGTTTCCGTGCTGGTTGGCATCATGCAGGAGACCTTCTCTGGCATACGCGTGGTGAAGGCATATAATGCTGAGAAGCAGGAGGCCGCCCGCTTTGAAAAGCACAATGCCAAGTACTTCAAGGCAGTCATCAAGTCAGTTCTGGCGGACATATTTATGCAGCCCTCGATGCAGATCGTGGCGATTATCCTGGGCGCCATATTCCTGATACTGTGCTTCCGCTACAATGTGTCCATTGGCGTGCTTGGTGTCATGGGGCTGGCAGCGCAGAATGCCTACAGGCCCATCAAGGAACTGGCCAAGCTGAACATCAACCTCCAGAAATGCGCCGCCGCTGCGGAGCGGGTTTTCGAGGCATTGGACTATGACACAGCTCTTCCAGAACCAGAGCAGCCAGTCAATATCGAGCAGCTCAACGAGGGGATTTCCTTCG
>JAFZZD010000555.1 GCA_017615955.1 Victivallales bacterium | reverse complement strand
TTGTTGAATGTGGCAAGCGCCTCGTTCATAATGCGGGCGACCTGAACCTCGCGCCTTGGCAAAGGCAGCGCATAGAACTGCATCGCTTGGTCCATCGCCCAGCGCAAACCAGCCGCGTCGTGGTACTGGAAGACAAAGCCATTGCCTGTGCCCTGGGACAGGTCAAGATGCCTCACCGTGTCATGCAGGCCTCCCGTGTCATAGACGATCGGCAGGCTTCCGTAAATCTGCCCAATCATCTGCGGCAGACCGCAGGGTTCGAAGCCGGAAGGCATAAGTATGAAGTCTGACCCCGCATAGCCCAGGCGGGACAGCCTTTCGTCAAAGTGGCAGATTGCCACCCGTTCGCCAAAGTTATGGCGTTTGATTATGTCATCGAAATACTGGTAGAACGCGCCATTCGCCACAATGCCGATCTGCAGTTGCTGATTCCAGTAGTCATGCACCACCTGGTACAGAATATCCGTCAAAAGCTGTGGCCCCTTCTGTATCGGGTCAAGCCTCGATGGCCAGAAGAAGAGCGGAGCGTTCGGGTTCACAGCCAGCCCCAGCTGCCTCTGGAATTCCTGCTTGTTGGCGCGCTTCTTCATCGTATGGTCTGCGGCGGTGTACTTCTCCACCAGGCTGTTGTCCGTGGCGGGATTGTAGTCCGGGTCTGGGGCGTTGAGTATGCCACGCGCACAGCCGGCCTTGAACTTGTTCAGGATTTCCTGGCGTATCTGGGGCTGTATGAACGAATGGTATCCATCCACCATCTCATGCAGGAACGTGGGGCTGACTGTGTTGATGAAATGTGCGCCGAATATGCCGCTGGTCAGCAAATCCACCTTGTTGCCCGATCTTGACTCCTCGTAGTTCACTGGAGGACGTGTGAAATAAAGCATCTGCCAGAACACGCCCGTGTCAATGCCGTGGTTGTCTATGTTCTCCAGCGTGGTTTCCTGGGTGTGGATGTTGTGGACTGTAAACAATGTGGGTATTCCCAGACGGCGCGCATAGCCAGGTATGAGACCCGTCATCCAGTCGTTGCAGTGTATCAAGTCGGGATTGACGGTGGGAATGATGTTGTTGATGACCTCCCGCTGGAACACCAGGCTCATGTTCATGGAGTCTTCATAGTAGTTGGGATATACCTGGTCCCTGTAGTAGAATGTGCGGTCTTCGGCCAGGTGTATCCTCTGCTCGGAGCTGTTGCCCTCTCGGTGAAGACTCACATTGTACTTCTCCAGCTTGGCGTCCAGCAAGTCCGCCACTTCCACGTGGAACAACCTGCGGTAATGGGGCAAGGCAACATGCACATCAACGCCCCGATTGAACAAGGAGGCAACCAGCGACGCCGACACATCAGCCATGCCACCTGCCTTGGCTGACAACTTGTTCGCTATGTTGCCCATGCCCGCCGGCAAATACGTGATCTCTGGTGTGACAATCAGTACCTTGGTCTTCTTCTTTGGCCTGTTATGCTCTGCCATGTCGTCTCACCCCGCCTAGCTTATTTCACCTCAAGGACACTGTTCAGCGTCCCCATGTCATTGGACACAAAGTCCGGGTTCGACGCGTCAATGTCCCAGATACCATCGACGATGAACTTGTACTCGTAGCGGCCAGGAGCCAGCATCCTCATGCAGGTGAATTCGCCCTTGCCGTCCTTGTCCTTCATCTGGCATTCATCTTCGCTCCAGGCGTTGAAGCTGCCAGCCAAGAACACCTTGGCCCCAACTGCCGCCGCCACCTTGAATGTCACGCGACGACGCCCAGCCATACCTGCCTTGCTTGCCACAGTCTCTTTCTTCTCTTCTTTTACAACTTTCTTAGCCATTTCTCTATTCTCCTGTTATTTTCCGTTAAAGTGCAATAATTTAATTACAATGCGCCTAATTTCAAACCGAAAAATGAAAAGACCAGCGGCAACAGCGGCAACCTGCCGATAATGCAAGTGCTAATGTGGATAATCTGTCACCCGTTTAGCAGTCGTCTCTTGCGAAGCAATTCCAATTGGCATTTGCCTGTACGAATTGTTTACTCACAAACATGCATGATTCAGCACAAATGCATTACTTGTTCTTGAACCCATTTTTCTGTTTTTTAAAGAATGTCAAAACCATTATCTATAATCACCAAACAGTGTGAAAGCAGCCCAATGGTGTGGAGAAGACGTTTGGGGATTTGCAAGAAGTTTGAGTTGTGCTTTTCGTAACGCTCCTCCACGATCCAATGTCCGATTGGCTTTAATTGAATTGACAATGTGAGTGTAATATGTAGTCATCAGCTCTGCGGTTGCTTCATCATCTACAGGCCAGAAACTCGCTAGAACACTGCCAGACGGGGATTTCCTCAACAACTGGTAGGCCATGCCTTCAATCTCGCCGCCTGTACTCTTCTCGCTGATAGCCGTCGAGCAGGCACTTAACGCTATTGAATCGACATTCTTGACGTTGAAGCCCATCATATCGGCATAATGCCATTTCATTCCAT
>JAFZZD010000554.1 GCA_017615955.1 Victivallales bacterium | reverse complement strand
TTTTATACGGCATTGGGACAGGCTTTCCATTCAGTCCCTCGAATGGGATGAACATCTCCGTTGACCAGCCGTCCTCGCCCAAGTGCGAGGCACTTTTGAAGCCAGCACACCTCCACTTTGGATCATACCCCGCCTCAATTGGCTTCAGACGGCGGCTGCCCTGGGCACTGTCGCCATTGGGATTGCTGGCGAAATGGAAGAACTCCTCCTTGCCGCGTCCAGGCGACAAAAGCAGCTCCACATGGTCGCTTTTCATCCATACATCCAATGGCGTGGAACTGGTTTTGCCGTCTTCCTTGCAGGAAAGCCAGATGCCCTTGTCATTCCACAGTATGCGAACCTCCTGCTTGCGGGTTGAAACGCGGTCATTCCCCAGGTAGTCACGCAGAGGCATGTCGGACGCCAGTTGCCAGCATGCCTCATCTACCTTGCCATCAATGACAGGCTCCACGCCTTCTGGCAGCCTGTATGCACGGTATGTATTCAGCACCTTCGTAAGATATGCACGGCTTGCCACAAACTCCTTGCGCCATGGCTCGGCAAAGAAGTCCAGCCTCAGGCGCTCGACGCTGCCCTCCGCAGTCGCCTTGTACGCCTTGTCCAGCAGGTCTTCCAGTTGTTTCACTATGGTAAGGTTGTAGGCATTGTAGAGGTTTGAAGGCGGCACGGACGTGGCCGCAATGCTCGTCAGCGAGGGGATCAGCACCTTTTCCCAGCGTTCCCGCACCAGTTTGTAGAAAGCCCGCAGATGCTTACCCGCAACGGGGCCATACAGCAGCTCCCAGTGCTCGTCAATCATGGCGTCAGTATCGCAGTCTGGATTCCACATGGCCCTATAGACTGGATAGTACGAATAGTAGAAATGCCAGTCGCAGCCGCCCGCATCCAGCATAAGCCCCTCGTCGGAAATATAAGGCTTCAGCAGTTGGAGCAGTTCTTTCATGTATGACCCCTGTATGCCCTTGGAATACGCATTGGTCTGAATGCCATACCAATAGGCGTTGATGGGCTTGCCAAAGACCTTGCACCAGCGGCTGTACACGTCAACATAGTTTTTGCGCGCCAAGGGCGAGCGCACCAGCGCGGGTGTGCCTATGTCCAGTTTGGGGCAAAGATTCTTAGGCACGTTCTCGTATGTCTTCACTGGCGGATACGAGTAGTTGTGGTACAGGCTGAAGCCGATTTTCTTGCCAGGCAGACGCTCCTCCACCTGACGGCCCAAGTCAATCCAGAAATGCATGTACACATCAGAATACTTGCCAGTGCGCGGCCCGCCTTCCTTAGTCTTGTAGATATACGGACGGGAACGCTCGTTCTCCAGATTATTCACAAATGTGTCACACTGGCCAAACAGCACATAGTCAGAATTGGGCGCGTGCTGCCGGCCCCAAGGGGCACGCCACTTGCCGTCGCTTTCATAGAACTTTACAAAGCAATCCACCAGCAACTTGGTGAAGGCCGGATTGGTCACGTCAAAGTAATTGCCGATATGCGTGTTGGGGATGAAATAGCGGTGCCCCGCCTCGTCAGTGAAGAAGATGTCGTCAATTTTATCGGGAAACACCTTTGCCATCGCCATGGGGTCAGGACTGTGTCCTGAAATATAGCGGGTGGAAATGGCCATTCGCCAGGAGTGCTCAATCTGCATATTGTTGTTCTTAGCGACACCCTTCCATGGGAAGTTGCGCTTGAACATGCCCTCCACCGCCCAGTTGTAGCGGTCCTTGTAGCGTGGATGGTCAGTCCACGCGCAAGCTGGCAACTCCAGGTCCTTGAATGGCTGTGCAATGGTGCCAATGCCGGCGTAGTAGTACCTCATGCCCAGGACCCGCTCGCAGAAGTCATACGCGCCGTTGGCGGTGCCGTTCATGCGGTAGCGGTACCAGTCCATTGTGTTGTATGTTCCAGGTGCCAGGCTGCCATCGTTTCCGCAGATTACCACGCCCTTGTCAAATGTGCGCACCACATAGCCTTCGCACGGCAACTTGCCTGGGACAATGCCCAACGCCTTGGAATACGGCGTGTCGCCAACGGATATGACCAGCGGATATTTCGCCAGTTCGGGAGAATTGGGCGGCAGCACCGCCGGCACCTTGCCCACACTGCGTTCAAATGCGTCCTTCAACGCCTCCGCCGCCAAATTGCCTGACTTGCGCACTGCGGATTTCGTGCTCGTTTCAGTTTCCGGGTCATACACGATGGCAAACTGCAACTCGCCATTCTTGACCAGCTGCAAAGGCGCATGCCTCCCCGCTTCAAGAAACTCCACCTTGTTCAACGACGGCTTTTCCAACTGCAACGCAAACGCCGCATTCAGGCAAAGCAAGGACAAGAACGCCAGGCACAATCTACCCATAAAAACACCCCCGATATCAAATCAAAACGCGACGCCAAGAGAGGCGGAGCTACTCCATCCTGAACTAGTCACAGCCCTGTACTGCGCCTTGGTCCAAGTCTCCACATGCCCGTCGCCAAACGCCAGGTTGGTACGGTCCCTGTGCCTGACAAACGAAACCAGTTTTCCGCTGTTGTAAACGTATGGATAGCCATATACGGTGTTTGTGTCAGTCTGGTCCCAATCTGTGCTGGCGTTCACCGAATCCGCCATGAAAATCTTCTCGGAAACCCTGCCAATGCCAGACAATTTCCAGGGGAACTTCTTCAGGCCAGAGCCATCCTTCCAATAATCCTGCCCGCCGACAAAGTAGTGCATCAGGCCATAATACCCCAAGGACATCGTGTATGTTCTGGAGCCATTGCTGTATGTGTAGTAATATGGCGACGCAGGGCAATGAGTGAAGCCCTTGACATCGCTGCCTTGATAAACCGCGTAATTGAAGTTGTTGTTGCTGTTGTATGCCACAAAATGCAGATTGAGATAGCTCCGCATGAAAAAGTACATGTTCGCCCCCTTTGGCTCAAAGCCTCGGCTGGTTCTGTTGACCTTTTCCGTTTCCACTATGTCGGGCATCATCACATCGTCCGCATCCTCCATCGTGTACATCAGGTAGCAAGCCATCACCTGCTTCAGATTGCTGGTGCAGCTCACCAGCTTTGCCTTGTGCCGCGCAGTCGCCAACGCAGGCAGCAGCATTGCAGCCAGTATTGCGATGATTGCTATGACCACCAGTAACTCAATCAATGTAAAGTCACGTTTCATAAATAATCTCTCTGTTGTTTTTTGTGAAATCAAATCACCATGCCTTGGTCAAAAAGCCCACGCCAATTGACTAAAATGCCACACCCAGCATAGCGGTGCCAGTCCAGCCAGCGCTTACCACGGCCCTGTACGCATTCTTGGTCCAGGTCTCCACATGCCCATCGCCAAACGCCAGATTCGTGCGGTCCCTGTGCCTGACAAAAGAAATGTTCTGGCCACTGTTGTAAACCATCGGGTATCCGGTGGCTTTGCCAGGGTCAGTATTATCCCAGCCGCCTTCCGCATAGACTGAATCGGCAAGAAACGCCTTTTCAGAAGCCCGACCAATGCCAGTCAATTTCCAAGGGAATTTCTTAAGGCCCGAACCATTGCTCCAATAATCATCACCACCGACAAAGTAACTCATCAAACCATAATGCGCCAGATACATGGTGTATGCCAGCGTGCCATTCGTATGCGTGGGATAATATGGAGAAGCTGGACAATGTGTGAAGCCCTTCACATCACTGGCAGCATACACCGTATAGTTGTAGTTGTCATTGGTGGACAGAGATACCACATGAAGATTAAGATAGTCCCGCATAAACCAGTACATATTGGCTCCCTTCGGTCCAAAACCGCGATTGGTGTGCGTATCACTGTCCGAGGCCTTCACCACGTACGGCATCATCACATCGTCCGCATCCATGGTGTACATCAGATAGCACTGCATGACCTGCTTCAGATTGCTGGTGCAGCTCACGAGCTTGGACTTGTGCCGCGCATTCGCCAATGCAGGCAGCAACATGGCAGCCAATATGGCAATTATCGCAATCACAACCAGCAACTCAATCAAAGTAAAATGCTTTCTCATCGCGTTTCTTTTGACCTCTGTTGATTTGTTATTTCAATGCAAAAACATCATGACAATTCATTCTGGTGAATTTTACCAAACTTTTTCGGCAAATGCAATACCATAAAGGCAAGATTCTTCACAATTGAAGATTTAAAAACTATCGCACCAAGCCGCAAACTGCCTGGTGCCGCAGGCGACAGCCTGCGGGGGAAAAAAGCATAACCAAGAATTTTGCAATCACCTCTTTTCTACAGCACAATGCCAAAATACTGCTCCAATGCGTCCTTCAATTCCTGCTCGCTGTAAAGGAAGCGCTTCTCGCTTGTGCCGTCCGCAAGCCCCACATTAAGCAGAGGTTTCACTGCGGCAGTCTGCGGGTCAAGAGCACTGTAGATGCTGTTGCGCCCGTTCTCTGTTGGAATATGCACCAAGATCTTCTTGTTGAAAATTGAATCTGGATGCTTCATGCAGTAGAAATGCACGTAAGTGAAGTCAATGTTCAGCTGCGGTGCCAAGTCAAACGAGAAGAAATTGACGTATTTGCCGCCCTCCTCGCGCTGCACCACGTTGCACAGCACGTCATCCTGCACTATCCTGTAGTTGAAGCCCTCCCGTGGCTGCACCAAGTCATACTGGAACGCCAGCGGCGTAAGCGGTGCGCTCTGCCCCACGGCCACATCCGTTATGTAATCGCCGTCAGCAAACTTGACGCGGATCACGCGGTGCCTGCGGGCAGGCACCTCCAATGGGTCTAGATACAGCCAGCGCCCGAAATACTCCTCCACCTCATAGCCCAACTGCCTCAAAAGCCAGGCATAAAGACCATTGATCTCAAAGCAGTAGCCGCCCCTGTGACGCAGAACAATCTTGTCGTAGAGTTCCTCCATCGCCAAGGTGAAGTCCCGCCCATAGTAGATGTCCATGTTCTCGTATGGAACGCTCATCAGATGCGCACGCTGCAAGGCAACAAGGTTCTCCCTTGTGGGCTTCACATCGCCAGTATAATTGATGCGCTGAAGATATTTATCAACTGAAAGCTCCATATAAAATCTCCTAATGCTGGTCTTTTGCCATGGACATCTGCACCACTGTGGAAAGCCCCACGATCACCGCGCAGCAGGTGAATATTCCCGATATGCTAAGGCATTTTGACATAAGCCCCGCGCAGAACGGCGCGACTGTGCTGGAAATGCCCACCATCGCCTCGTTGATCGACACATAGAAGCCGCCCTTGGTGGGATGCACCAGCGCCAGGAACACAAACCTGAAATAGAACGCGCAGGAAAATGTGCCATACAGCACAGCCGACAAATACAGCAGCGGCAAGCTCTGCAAATAGCCAATGCCCAGCAGCCCCAAGACGCCGCAAAGCCCCGTCAGCAGCAACGGCATCCTGTTGTACATCCACAGTTTGCCGCGTATCAGCATAAGCCCCACCAGCGCCTGGACATAGCTCACCACTGCCAGCACCATGGCGCTGTTGAAGCGGTTCAGTCCCAATTCCACTGCTCGTGCTGGCTCCATGGTCCGCAATATAGAGATGGTGAATGTTCCCAGAAAACCGCCTATCCAGCCTAGCATAACCATGTTGGGACGTCCCCTGTACAATGGCTCCACATTGCCTTCCGCCGAGGCTTGAGCCTCGTTTTGCTGCACAGAGGTCTGCTGACCACTGCGGCAATACCTGTCAATCAGCATCACGCCAATGGAAATCAGCAACGCGAATACGGCATTGATGCCATAGCTGATGCGCCAGTCCATCACGCCGAAGATGAATGGCCCCAGCCCCAGACCCAGACTCCACGCTGCGGTGTAAAGCGAGGTGGAGCGCACCACCCCATTCGCCTCGCCATTCTCCAGACATTTCATGAAGACCTGGAATGCAGTGCAGTACAATGCTCCAGATATGCCAAGACCTGCCATCCACACGAACTGCATATTCAGCGACGGAAACACAATTGCGCCGATCATAGTGCCCATCAGCATGAGCGAAGCCACGCATATCATCTTCGCGGAACGCGCCTCAGTGACAAAACGCCCCACCACCAAGGACGCCACGGAATACATGAACGCCCACATCACCATGGTACCGGTGATCAGCATCTTCGAGGCATGCGCCTCCGCAAAACGCTGCGCAGTAATGAAAAACATGCCACCATTCATTATGTTGATCAGAATGGGAAACAAATACGCCAAATATCGCATGAAAAACACCTCTCTAGGATTCTGGGCTAGAATAAACAGCTGATTATTGAAGTTGGTTCCTTGTCATCAATGGTGACAAGCAATGCCTTTCCCTCCTGGACTTCCATTCTGAAGGATGTGAACGGTGCATATACGTCCACTTTTTTAATGTTGCCTGGTGTTGTCCAGTCTGTGTTAAGCAGCATGAGGCAGTGGGTGCCGTCTTCCTGTTGCCAGAGGGTCCAGAACACCTCCTTTGAGGGGTCATCCACATAGATGTTGCTCTTGTTCTGTTCTGCCAGGCGTGCCAGCCATGTGGCGGAGAACTTCTGGAATTTCTCGTGGCCTGGATATGCCCAGAGTGTGAGGGTGTAAACATAGCCATTGCCGACTTTATGGCGCAGCACCATGGGTGCGCCAGTGGCGGCATCCCATGCGAGGATGTCCGCATCACTGATGTCGATGTCTGCCAGGCAGGCGGGACCATCCTCTTCGCTGGAGTTGCTAGGCATGGCGGAAAGTTCTGGTTCAAAGAAGTTTTCCCTGTCGGGGCCGTTCCACTGCCCGCAGTATTCCACTCCCCTGCCCTTCACGGTGAAGCCGCACATCTCGCGCAGGTCGCCATTGTTCCACAGAGCCAAATCCTGCATATCCTTCAGGAATTCCCGTTTCACGTGCGTGGAGAACTGTGGCAGGCCAGTAAGCAGAATGCCGCCGTTCCTCACGTATTCCAATAGCTTGCCATAATCCTCCTGGATCATGGTGTTCCATCCGAAATTGATGAGCAGCTTGTAGTTGGAGAGGTATTGCGCGGAGGCCTCGATTGGCGCCTCGTCAAAGTCGCCGTAGGGTGTGCCCGAGAAGAAGAAGCGGCGCTTGTCGAAGCGCTGGCGCAGAGGCTGGGTTGATGCGCCAGGCATCAGCACATCCAGCACCTGACGGCATTTTTCCGGCTGGCAGTGGCCCCATTCAGGTGAGTTCTTGCCGAAGGCGCCCCAGACTGCGTATTCAGGTGTCTGCTCGCTGCCGCAGATGAAGCCATTGAAAGGCGCGGCATAGCGTCCCTCTATGGATGCGATGCTGCGAATGCATTTGCCGCTGCGTGGATGTGTCTTGGCGAACTTGAAGAAGCCGCGCAGCATGTCGCGCTTGCCCTTGGTGAGTGCATCATCCCAGGAGAAGCGCTCTTCCTTCCAGATTTGGAAGAGACTGTCCTCCTCATAGAGGAAATTGGCACCCATCATCCAGGGCTGCATGAGGCTAAGGTAGAACATGCGCAGATGCGTGTCGAAATATGGCTGGATCGGGTGCTGGATTGCAATGTGCACGCCCCATTCGCCCTTGCCAAGTGCCTCCGCGGCGGGACGCGCCTGGCTCAACAGGTGCTGTGTGTGTGGCACCATGGTCTCCGCGCGAACGGAATCCACGCCAGCCAGGAAAGTATAGCGTATTGCGCCCGATGCATCGCCGAACTCCATTTGCGCACCTGCATTGTGCGCCCGGTCGATCTGGGGCTGAATCCATTTGAAGAAGTGCTCCATTGCCTCCTTCATGTCGTTGGCGGCGTATGGTGCCGTGGGATCCAGACCGTATGTAAGGCAGGTATGCTCATGCTTGCCTGCGCCATGGAAATATTCGCCGGCACCCGCCTTGAGTTCACCATCGTCAAAGTCGGTGGCAGCTTCAGCATAGAGATAGTGCTTGCGGCAGAATTCGCCCCACTTGCGCATGAGTCTGCCATCGACCTTCAGATGCGGTCCGCCATTTGGGTTGTAGAGGAAGCTGCGGAACACGGGGAAGTTGCCCATGCGTGTGCGGGCGGTGTAGTCCAGAATCCAGTCCATGAAGCCATTTTCATCGGCTGGGACTGCGGTCATGTCGAAGCCCACCTTGATGGGGTTCGCCTCTTCCTGGGCGTCATAGACCTCCACATTCGCAGTGTGATTGCCGCAGCAGCATTCAACAGTGCCTGGCTCGTCGGAGACAAAGTCGAATTCATTCCAGCCTGGTTGTGCCTCTATGCGGATATTTCCCTTTGGCAGAGCCACCTCAAAGCAGTCTGGCTTGACCGCAAACACCTTGCCCACCACATGCTCGCCCCGCAGTGTCCATTCGGGAATGCTGAGCTGCCCGTGGTCACGCTCCGACTGCTGGATGACCAGACGGCTCACCAGCAGGCACAGTTTCTCTTGCTGGTTGCGGAAGGTGAAGTTGTGCTTGCCAGGCGCGACCTGGACGCGGATCCAGATGTCATCCAGCATCTGCATATCGCCGTCATGCATGCGCAGGAACTGCTGGAATGTCTTTATGCACTTGCCATCGCAGAGCAATTCAAAGTCAAAAGTGCCGAAAACCTGTTTTTCAGCGCCAGGCGTATGCTCTATAGGTGCCGCCATTGCCTGAAGGTGAATGAGCGTTTCGGAAAAGTCCTTCTTTGGTGCGGGAATTTCCGCCTGGAAATCCAGTGCCTGCCCTGGCTTGATTTCGCCAGTGCGCATACGCGCCCAGTCACGGCGCGGCAAAGCCAGATCCTTCGCCTCAAAAACAGTCTGGCCAGGCTTGGGGGCTGGACGGAACCAGAGGTAGCCAGTAATGGTGGCGACCACATGGCAACCAAGGTACTTGGGACCCACATTGAACACCAGCCTCTGCTTGCCAAGAAGTTCCTTTGCCGTGAAGCTGAAGGTCGCGCTGTTGGTGTGCAACGTAAAGAGAGCCTTTTCATCCACATCCGCCTCGACGCGAATGCCCGATATGCCACGCTTGGTGATGCTCTTCCAGCATGGTTCTGGCAGCTTTGTCTCAACAGCGCAATGCCCTGGGCCATACCATACCACGGGATAGTCCAGTTTGTAGGTATTCTCTATCACGCCGCCGCTGCATTCCAGGCAGCCATCCCAATTATAGACAGGGTGATAATGACGACGGCTATAAAGATACTGATAGCCCCACTCTATGCGAAAATCCAACTTCATCAGCTACTTTGTCCTTGTTCTGAACAGCCCTACTCCCTTTTTATCCACAGATCGCCTCGGAGCCGCTGGCTTTAGCCAGCGGAAAAGACTTGCAAAGCCAATAGTTTTGCAATTATCTCTTATTTTATCTGTGATAATCTGCGTCAATCCGTGGATAATAAAAAGAGGGACGTGTTCCTTTTACGTTATTACTGAAGTTTAGTCACTTCCACGTTGCCATCCGTCAATCCCAAAGGCATTGCTTCGGGACGCTTGCAGGTGGATTCCAGCAGGATGCGCTTTTGCAGCTTGCTGGACTTCTCCAAGGAGAGCATGATCTCCAGAGCATGATATGCCAGCTCGCCTGATGCACGTGCCGCCTTCTTGTCTATGATGGCTGTAATCATGTCGGCAACGCCAACGCTGCGGGCATCGGTGTTGTAGATATGGCTGGGCGGAACTTCCTTCCAGTCCTCATAGCCTGGCTGATACACCTTCACCGTGCCGCCGAACCAGTTCGGATGATGCATCTGCAAGCTACCATTGGTGCCGTATAGTTCGATGTACGGATGGGATGACTTGTACACCTCATAGCTGCCGATCAGCGTGATCTGCGCGCCATTGGCGAACTCGATTATGCCAGCCTGGTGCGTTGGCACATTAACAGGATAGATATGCGGCACGGTCTCCTCGCCGCCTTCACGGAAGTCCGCCCCCTTGGTGACAACTGCGGTCACCGCCACAGCAGGCCCCAGCAGATTGATGAGCTGCGTCACGAAATATGGTCCGATGTCCAGCAGCGGACCTGCTCCCACGTCATAGAATGCAGGTGCGTGCTTCCACTTCTCTGGCCCGCGGCTGAAGAACATGGCAGTTCCCGCAAAGACCCTGCCTATCCAGCCGTCATCCAGCAGCTTGCGCATTGTCTGATGTCCGCCGCCCATGAACGTGTCAGGTGCGCAGCCAACATAAAGACCTTTCGCCTTTGCAATGTCCAGCAGTTCCTTTGCCTGCGCCAAATCCACACCCAGCGGCTTTTCGCTGTAGGCATGCTTGCCTGATTCCAGCGCACGCTTCATCACATAGTAGTGCACCTTCGGCGGCGTCAGGTTTATTATGAGCTGCACTTCCGGGCTGTTGTAGATGTCATCCGCCTGCCACACTGGAATGTCATATTCCTTTCCCTGCTTTTCAGCCAGCTCCTGGTTAAGGTCTGCGCAGGCGATTATGTCCAGCTGCTTGAAGCGCTTGGCCGCCTTGAAATACCAGTCGCTTATCATTCCACAGCCGATCACACCGACTTTTAGGCTTTTGGTCATAATATGTGTTCCCCGTTCTTTTTGAGGTGCAAAATTGAAAAAAGTGGACAGTGGACAATGGCAAATAGCTTTAAACTACTGGCCACTGACCACTGTCCACTTATCACTAAACACTAATTACTTCTTGAGGATGGCATCCAGGATGTACCAGTTCAGTTCCTCATAGTCGCGCTCTGCCCTGAGAGCCTCGATCTTGGCATCGTCCAGGGAGCGGCTGATTTCCAGGAGGCGCAGGAACACCTTGCGGCTGTATTCCAGGTGCTTCAAACCGCCCT
>JAFZZD010000553.1 GCA_017615955.1 Victivallales bacterium | reverse complement strand
CTGGCTACCTCCAACCGTCCAGCGCGGAAGTTTTTTGCGTGCGAAATATAAAGCATATTATGTTTTTTTCTATACAAAAAGCGATTTCATCGCAAATTGGAAATGGTGATTTGCAAAACAAAACGCGAAAAATAAAGTAACTGGAAATGAATTGTTGCTCATGACTGACAATATGAAAGACCTATATCACGCAGTCACTAAACCTACCGCTGCTCTTCTTTGGAAAGGGTGCCTGTTCTCATTGCCTTCTAAAAATAGACCTCAGTCTTTGGGCGCGAATCTCATCTCTTTGCTCAATCCACTCAATCAACGCCATCGCCTTAGGCCAGTTCTTGGGAATACTGCCAAAGCAATTTATTCCCTGCCGCCCACACAAAGCCTGTCCCGGCTCGCCATATCCAATGATATATGCAGTGGCCAGCATCTCCGCTGCATTCACACTGCCCTGGGCATACGCCTTCTCCAGCCAGTACTTTGCCTTCTCGTAATCATGAATGCTAGTCGCATAAGGGTTGTCTGATGCAAGGCTACTATCGCTGCTTTTGAATAGCCTCTTCTTTTTGGAACGCAACGTGGTGACGCCATCGTCAAAGCCGCGTCCAAATATGCAAAGCTCCGCCACCTTGCACTGCGCCTCCGCAATGCCACCCTCCGCAGCCTTTTCATAGCATAAGCAATGCTTTATGTATTCATTGGAACTTCTAACGCCATCCTCGGACTCTGGAAATCCCCCATAGTATCTTGCCAACACCAAATATCCCCATGGATCCCCCCCATCAGCCGCAGCGCGGGCATATTTTATGGCAAGCTGGACATTCCTCGTCATTCCCTTTCCAAAGCCCCCATAGTAGTATGCGTATGCCAGAATGCCCAGGACACGCGGGTCACTCTGGTCAGCCTGCTTAGCATACTCTATCGCCTCTTTGCATTTGTCCTTTGCCCACGCTTCAACAGCCTTTTTCGCAAAGTCCCTTCGCTTTTCCTTCTGCCTTTCCTCCTGCCTGATGCGCTCCAGGTTCCTGGACACCCATTCACTTGCCTTCTTGGAGCCGTTTTTCGCCGCCTGCTCATACCAATAACCAGCATTGAGCAGGTTTCTTTCTACTCCCAGCCCATTTTCATACATGAAGGCAACCATAAACTGCCCACGGACATTTCCGGCCTCCGCCGCCTTCATATACCATTCAAACGCAATCGAATAGCTGAAGACATCCAAGTCCTTGTCATAATAAATTTCTCCCAAGGCAAGCATTGCCTTCACATCATTCTGGTTCGCCGCCACTTCATATAGGCGAATAGCCCTTTCCAGATTGCGATCCACACAGCGTCCCTCCTTGTACATCCAGGCAAGGGTGCGCTGCGCGTCAATCACATCATGTTCAGCCGCCTTGGTCATCCACTCGACCGTGCCCTTGAAATCTTTGGCACTGAACAGCATCTGCGCCAATTCATATCCGGCTTCATGGATGCCCGCCTCAAATGCCTTCTTGTACCAGAGTGCAGCCTCATCTGCGGAAGTCCGCCAAGCCTTGCCATTTGGGTCATAAAGCCTTCCCAACTCAAAGAATGCCGTAGGAACACCATTCTGAGCCGCATAAAGCAAGGCCTTCTCCCCTGCCTCGAAGTCGCTTTCTCTCCCCTTGCCCTGACTAAGATGCATAAGCCCCAGAACCAGCGAGACTTTGGGATTGCCAGCATCGGCGTATGCCACGGACTGGAACGCCTTTTCAAGTTCACCGTTTTCATAATGTCCAATGGTCTCCCTTGTATTCCTTGCGATGAAATCAGCCCTAGCCTTCCCCACTTTTTCACGCAGAGGCGCGGCTTTTTCGTACAATGGATAACGCCGTTCAATGCCATCCAGCAGGGACAATGCCCCTTCATAGTCATTCTTTCCAAGCAGCATGTCTATTTTTGCGGGTACATCAGCCAGTTCCCTGTCTTTCGCCATTGCCTGTCGTGAATAATAGTCGCTGGCCGAAATGAAACTGACTGGCTGCTCTTTCAAAGACCTTGAAATCTCCACAAGCTGTTCTGGCTGCGTCGGATGGCATAATCTCCACAGCAGCACAAGCAATATGGCATTCAGCATCACAATGACTATTTTGTGAAATATGCTCATGCCTCAAGTCCTTGAGTTTGCCTCACTGCCGCGAAGCAGCTTGCGAAAAAAGAACATTATGACAATATAGGCCAGATAAAAGCACAATGCACGCCTGAAGTTGCGCTGCGCCAGGCCTGTCAGGAAGAAGCTATGCTCGAATAGAAGCACACCCAGAACTCCATGTACTGCGCCAAGGAACTTGGACAGCCTTGGCCCCCCGCAAAAATCGTGGATTTTAGCCAGCATGAAACTGAAAACAAAGGCGTAGCCTACGTAAACATACAATGCCAGCCTGGCATGTTGCTGATGCTCACTGGCAAAGGCCAGATAGCCACATTCACCTGGACAAAGCCAGAGCCAGCCCAAGGCAAAACACAGCAGCATAATGACGAACATTTGATAGAATGCCACTTTACGACGCAAATACTCGCTGCCATAATACCTGAAATCTATTAGGTCTTTTAGACTCAAGGTGAAAAATGTCATGAGTTTTCTGGACAGCAGGGGATAAGTCAGAAAAAGCCTGGTGATTGTATCATGATCAAAAGCCCTTCTTATTCTGGAGGCTATTGCGTCAGCACCCTTTGCCCTCTCTATGCAGAATGCGGTGAAGTCCTTCGAGGACAGAAGCAGTCTTCTTATTTCATCATCGCTGATTCTTTCCCATCCGTATTTTTCCATGAAATCGGGACGTGTCCTTGCCAATGACAAGACCTGTTCGTGGCCGACTGCCTCCCATGAGAAATGCCTGTCCCATTCCCAGTCCATGAAATCCACCAGCGCATAGAAGTCCTCCGCCGGCAGCTGTGTTATTTCCTGGCGCTTGGAGGCCTCCAGTATTTCAAGTCGTTTTTCCCAAAGCGAGGCGTTGTATTGTTTAGCGGAATGCTGTATTTCCGAAGGCAGGTTTCTAACGTATTCAACTATCTTCCCCCAATGTTTACGGGTGCATCCTGATGCAAGACGTGGCATCTCCGCAAGGCAATGGAGCCATTCCTCCGCGCTGACTTTGTCCCACTGGAGATATTTGCCGGCAAGCACGGGGTATCTTCTCAGCGCCTCGGCCACGTTCTTGCCGTTGATCAGATTGTAGATCGCCAGGTATTCTGGATGCTGCATGTCATCGTATGCGCTCCCATTAAGCCGTAAACGCGTATGCATTTTACGGTCATTGTTCAGAATGTCCTTCCATGAATCCTGGGTGATATTCTTCCAGTTGCAATGACTGGCGAACTGCGGATGCCTTTTCAGGAGGGTGCGCCATTGCCTTGGGGAAAACATGTCCCAGTTGGTGCATTTTGCCTCGAACAAGGCGCTGTCAATTTCAAAAAGCTCCATCCATGCATTTGCATTGAACTTGTCCCAGCGAGTGCATTTTGAGACATATTTTCTGTCTATTTGGAACAGGCTGATCAAATCGTTGGGGGGAAGCGACTGCCATGGGCAGTGGGAGGCCAACGCAGGGAACGCCCTGATTATGTCCAACCAGTTACGTGGAGAGAACTTGTTCCAGTCGCAATGCCTTGCATAGCCAATGTCGAGCTTGAACAACTCCAGCCATTCCGCGCAATTGAATAGCTGCCATTGACAGTGCGACGCATATTCTGGCCTGGCTTTCAATATGGCAAACCACTCCCTGGAATTGAAGCTTCTCCATGGGCAGGATGAAAGCCACTTTGAAGAAGCCAGAACCATCTTCACCCATTCCGCAGAGGATATTTCGTTCCAGGAACAATATTTCTCCCATTGCGGATTCGCCTTTAATATAGCCTCCACATTCTTGCCTATGACCAGGGAATGTATCTTAAGCAGTGGGGAGTTTTGAGGAAGGATGCCGATTGCAGCCTCCCAGTTTCTGGCACCGTAATTCTTCCAGTCGAACTCCTCCAGCTTGAAGCGGGTAAACGGGTATTCCTTCATCAGCATTGGATACGCCTGGAAAGCCGCGAAAACCTCCTCCAATTTGAAGGCGTTCCAGTTCAAATGCGCCTTCCATCCCATTTTACAGGCAAATGCAATGGGATTGTAAAGTGCCTGCTTTTCCTCCGTGGCGTCAGGCGAGAACCTCTTGTCTTCAGCAAGGCCGCTGCTGGAGAAAAGCACCTCTGAATTGCGCAGTAATGCTTCAGGAAGCTTCCTGTTGATTTCCACTATGTAGCGGGAAAACTTTCCCCATGGGCATTTTGCGGCGAAAGAAGGTGCCTTGAGCAGCAGTTCAAGCCAGTCTGGACTGGACAATGTAGAAAAGTCAAAACCCTCCGCAAAAGATGCTTCCGATAACAACAGCTTGAGCACTACCTTGACGGGAATGGCATGGGCGGGAAACATACGCCAATACTGTGGATGCTGCTGAAGCAATTCCTCCATAAACAAAGGGGCAGGCTTGCCTCCCCCCGCATAAAGATATGAATACAACGCCTGCATGTTCTTATGCAACTGCTCATCTTCCCTGGAAAGACGCAAATGCGAGGCGCTGCCCAGCCAGCCAGGAAAAACTGTCCCTTGAAACTCGCATCCACATGATTCGCAGAAAAAGACCTGGTTTTCCAATATCATGCGAATGCTGCAAGGAACGGCAATCTGCCCGCATTCATCGGGACAGGTTAGCAATATTTCCTTGTCAATATTCATTTGTCATGGAGTTCATCAGGCAAATCTTCAACTTTGTGGAATTGACGCACCAGGGACTTTGGTATGTCAAGCGTATAAACCTTCGGCAATTCGCCATGCCTGTATTGAGCGATTGCCGGCGTTGTGATGGACTTCTTCCTCATCTGCGCCATTAGTTCTGGTGGAAAGTCCTCGTTTCCAAGATACCAGGCCGACATTGTGGTCAAGGTCAGCACTGGTGCCTGAGGATAATAGCTTTCAAAAAACTCATGGCGGCTTTCCTTGCAGTGGTCATGCCCACGAAGCATGCGCTTGACAGGAACGCCCGACATTTTCTCAATCCTCTCCATGAAATGAAGCAAGTCGTTCTTGCCCACTTCGGGTTCCCCTTTGTCATCCTGGTCGGGAATTATCCTGTTCCAAATGAAGGAATGAAGATATCTCTCATCATCCAGGTCCTCCAGCTGCTTAACATCATCTATGGAGTAGCCGAAAGTATTCATGTCAAACGAGGGACAGCCCCCGTGTGCCACAAACAAGCCATCCGGCAAAAACAGCGCACGGGGCAGCATCTTGCAGAAGTCTATCAGCCATTTGCCGAAAGCCTCGTACTCCTTGTGCTCATTCAGGAAACTGCAGAATTCAGAAGGAAGCACCTTCGAGCCGAAGCTGCCATTCTCGTAGAACAAGCCATCATCATGGTTGCCGGCAATCCACAATATGCGTCCTGGACGTTCCTTGATCAACGCAATCACACGCATCACTACCTCGACACCATACTCGAAGCGGTCAAAAAGGTCGCCCAGGAATACGATTGTGGCATCAGGTGTCCTGGCATCTATGAAGGAAAGAGCTGCCTCCAAGGCCAGTATATCACCATGAACGTCGCCAATGAACCACAGTTCAGCAGGCATCTCAGCCGCGTCATACACAAAATGCACCCTGCTCTGCCCTGCAAAGAAATTGAAGGCAAACTCAAACTGCTCGAACTTGCTTCCGTACGTGTCAATCCATTCCCTGACACTTCTCTCCGCCCGCCTTGCCTTTTCCAGCATCGAGACCTTGGGCCAGTCAATCTGCTCCTCCGCATTCCATGCTTCCTTTTCAGCCACCTCCGCAACTGGAGTTTCGGCCTCCTTCGCTCCTGGAGTTTCGGTTTTCACAGTTGCTGGAGTTTCAGGATTCTCCGCCACTGGAGTTTCAGGATTCTCAACTGCAAAAACTGGCTTTTCAATATCTTGCTCTGAACACATTTTTGAGTTCCTTTTATGTTTTCGCTCTGTACTACCCCACGAGGATAGGTATTTGAGAGCCCCGTAGGGGCGATGGAAGCTAGCCGTGG
>JAFZZD010000552.1 GCA_017615955.1 Victivallales bacterium | reverse complement strand
TCCTATAATAATATAAATTAAAATGAAATATTTTATATCGTTATAATTCATTTTTTGTTAAAATTATGGATAGAAACGTTAAAATGATATCAACAACCCACATGATTTTTAAACGTATTATTCATTTTTACATTCACTGCGTCTTAATGCGAAATAAGATGAATAATAATGAAGGCTATATATATTTTTTTATTATCTTAATTATAGGTTAATATAAATAAATATAATTTCTTACGTATAATATTTATAATATTTTTTAAGTATCTAAAAATAACATATACACCTCTTGACAACATTCACAAACAATGTACATTAGGCACATATCCATTTAGGGCAATTACCAAAGGACAGGAGTTTTCTATTGTGGCAAAAAGAAATAAGGACAATGCATCCAATACAGGCTGCGTATATGACGCGCAGCTGAAGCTGCTGCTCCAGAACAAGGAGTATGTTGCGAACCTGTGCAATGCAGTTATATATGAGGGCAAGACAGTGGTGACGGACGACATGCTGGAGCCACGTCCCGTGGAGCAGAACTCTGTGCTGGAAAACGACGTTGGCGGTTTCGCAACTGACAACCGTTTCATGGATCTGGCATTCTTTGTCAGGCCATGCGGAAACGAGGATGGCTTTCTGCTATGTCTGGAGATACAGACTAGCCAGGATTGCGAAATGCCGTTGCGCATACATGAGTATCGCAACAGAGAATTGCTCCGCTTCAGAAAGGAGCATGGATACAGTGAAGGCCACAAGTTGCCTTTGGTGGTAAGCCTGGTGCTAAATTTCAGCAGTGGCCCATGGAAAGGTCCTCTTTCACTCCTTGACATGGCGAAATACAGAGATGCCCAACTTGACAAAATTGCCGAACAAGGGAGAATCATCGTGGTGGATCCATACACAATGGATGACAAAATGCTCTCAAGATTCTGTAAAGATTTTAAATTTATGCTATGTTGTTGGCGCTTCTCAAGGGATGACGAGGCATTGCAGGCGTTTCTGGAATCCCAGAGAGGCCTGGTATTTCCACCAGGGGAAATGCGGCGTACTTTGTATATGTTCTTCAATATGGAATTTGATGAAGCCGTGGACGACACGGAGGGAGGCATTGGCGTTATGTGCGAGGCAATCAGGCAAATCAGGGAAAAGGGCATTGAACAAGGCAGGAAAGAGGGCATTGAACAAGGCATTGAACAAGGCATTGAAAAAGGCATTGAAAAAGGCAAGGAAGAGGGCATTGAGCAGAACAAGCATGACGTGGCAGTCAAAGCCTTGCACATGAGGCTGAGTATCAAGACCATACAGAAGCTGACTGGCCTGTCAGCTGAATGCATAAGGAGCATTGCCCAGTCAATTGCAATGCTCTAGTAAATTTTGCTGCTATTCTAAGGAGGTATTGACGTTATGTGCGAGGCAATCAGGCAAATCAGGGAAGAAGGCTGGAAAGAAGGCTGGAAAGAAGGCTGGAAAGAAGGCATTGAACAAAACAAGCATGACGTGGCAGTCAATGCCTTGCAGATGAAGCTGTGTATCAAGACCATACAGAGGTTGACTGGCCTGACCGCTGATAACATAAGAAACATTGCCCAGTCAATTGCAATGCTCTAGGCAAGGAACAAATTAGATGACTACGAGGATGAAGGCCGTTTGCTCTTCATCCTTTTTTTCGCTCTGTATTCCAAGGGTACAGCCCATAGCCCACTAGCCCACTTAGGATTTTCTGGCAAAATGGAAGGTATTTTCGTCTTGTTATAATTAGTTGTAGATATATATTACGCCAGTTTTATAACAGACCTTACATAATGTTGAACATACTGACAACAAAATTCAGGCTGCTGGCACTTCTGCTGCTGTGCTGCATTCTGGCGCAAAGCGCGGTGAAGAATCCCGTGGGCGAGGCGCAGGAGCTGAAGATATCGGCGGACACAATGAACCACGCCCAGGAGAGCGATATGCTCACGGCGGAAGGCAATGTGCGCATAGACTACGGCGACATCACACTGACCGCCGCCAGGGTGGAGCTGAACAGAGGCACCATGGACTACACCGCCACGGGCGATGTGAAGGTCAGCCTTGCCAACGGGGGCGGCAGCTGGCAGTCCCCTGCAATCAAGGGCAATCTGGACAAGCGGACGCTGTCCTTCGGGCCATACAGGATGTCATCCCCGATATGGCATGGTGGCGGCGAAGGCGGCAGCGGGGACGGCAACGGCAACGTGACCAGCACCAGTATCTGGTTAAGCACCTGCGACAAGGACGAACCCCACTACAAGCTCACCGCCAGCACGGTCAACTACTTCAGCGACCACACCTTCAGCGCATGGAACGCGCTCTTGAAGTTCGGCGACGTGCCTGTTTTCTACTTCCCGTATATCTGGGGCACCACGGACGGCACCAGCGGCTACATATTCCACCCTGGCTATTCAGGCAAGAAAGGCGCGTACCTAAGGATAGGCCGTGTGAAGAAGTTCGACGAAAACGGCGAGGGCAGCCTGTATCTTGACCTTATGAGCAAGCGGGGCGTGGGCCTTGGCAGCGACATTGACTACAAGGACGAAAAACGCCTGTTCAAGGCGAAATTGTATGGCATTCTGGACAGCGACCCGCCTGAAACCGAGCATGGCTACGACAGGCGCTTCAGCAGCAAGGACGAGCGCTACAGGATAAACACATACTTCCGCGAGGAGCTGGAGGAAGGCCTTGACATGAGGCTGAATCTGGACATGCTAAGCGACATCAGCATGCTCAGCGACTGGTTCAGGAGGGACTACCGCCGCATGGAGCAGCCACGCTCCTACCTGGACTTCAACATGGACACGCCCAACTTCTCCACGGGTCTCGCCATACGGCCTCGCATCAATGACTTCTACACGGTGGTGGAGACCTTGCCAGAATACCGCTTTGAGATGCCCAGGCATAACATCAAGGACACATCCTTCCAGCAGCAGACCTCGTTCCGCATGGGTTATTACGCGCTGAAATGGCGGGATTTCGACAGGAAAAGAAGCAGCCTGTTCCTTCTGGATGAGGACCGCGACCTGTACGAGGACCCCAATGACTACGAGAGCTTCAGGGCGCATTTCCAGCATTTTCTGTACAGGCCCATACAGCTGGGCGGTTTGGGTTCCTTCACTCCAAGGGCTGGAATTGCGGCCACATACTACAGCCGTTCCAGCAAGACAAAACTCACCGACAATGACATCGCCAATATGCTGGATGTGGACGACCCTGACCACCCGTACACCAAGACGCTCCTGAAAAACTACGATGCAAAGGGCGGCGACGTGGCAAGGGTGGCATGGGAGTTCGGCGCGGAATGGATGACTAGTCTGCGCAGCGACTGGGTGGACTGGAAACTGGAAAATCTCAACCTCAATGGGGCGCAGCACGTGCTGGAGCCATACATCAACTACACATACGCTCCGGAGCCATCCCATGACAGAGACCATATCTACTACTTCGATGAACTGGACAGGCTGGACAAGCAGCACTTCATGCGCTTCGGCCTGGACCAGCGCCTGGTCACCAGGAGCAAAGAAGGCGTCTCCACCTATCTTCGCCTGCAGTCCTACTATGACTTCCACTTCGACCGTGGCGAGGAATCGGAGCGTCATCCAGGCGACCTGGGAAACAGGCTGGACTTCACACCAAGGAAAGACCTGGCGTACTGGACCGCCATGGTGTACGATGCAGGCGAACGCCGCATACAGCGCGGCGAGACCGGCATTCGCTTCGGCGAGGAGAAGAAAATGAACTTGTCAATCCTCTACGTGTTCCGCAACGACCACCTGTCCCGCAGCACCTGGTCCATGGGCAGTTCCCTGGTGGACTTCAGCGGCGAAAGCTCATACTTGAAGAAGCGCTTTGAGACTGCGGACGTTGTCAACGCCAGCCTGTTCATTCCGCTTAATCCGCTGATGTCACTGGAAATCGAAGCGGAATACGACTTCGACAAGAGCAAGCTGTCCGAGCACAGGTACATACTGCGACGCAGGCTCCACTGCTGGGACGTGGGACTAGGCATGGGCTGGGACAACAGCGACTTTGAGATAATGCTCATGGCAAGACTGGTGGCATTCCCCAAGGTACGCATCAATGTGGATTTCTAAGTGGACAGTGGACAGTGGACAGAGATGACAACATTGGTCGTTAAGACCACAAAATCAATAACAATTTAAGAGGCGAAAAAGAAATTATGGCTAAGAAACAAGCATTCAAGACCGAAGTACAGAAGCTGCTGGACCTGGTCATTCACTCACTTTATTCCAACAAGGAGATTTTCCTGAGGGAACTCATATCCAACGCATCGGACGCAATCGACCGCGCACGCTTCATTTCGCTGACAGACCAGTCCATCCTGGAGGACAATGCGGAATGGAAGATCAAGCTGATCCCCGACAAGGAGGCAAAGACGCTGACCGTGCAGGACAACGGCATTGGCATGGACGACAAGGAACTGGAGCAGAACATCGGCACCATAGCCAGTTCGGGCACCAAGCGCTTCCTTGAGCAGCTTCAGGCCAACAAGGACCAGATGTCGCCAGAGCTGATCGGGCAGTTTGGCGTGGGCTTCTACTCCGCGTTCATGGTGGCATCGGAAGTGACGGTCATCACCAGGAAGGCCGGCGGAAACGCCTTCAAGTGGACCAGCAAAGGGGACGGCTTCTACACCATAGAACCTGCGGAAAAGACCACCCGCGGAACTGACATCATACTCAAGCTCACCGAGGAAAACGAGGAGTTCCTGGACGAATGGAAGCTGCGCAAGACAGTGGAGCGTTTCTCCAACTACGTGGAGCATCCCGTCTGCATGGACATACGCCGCGAGGAGATGCCCCGTGACGACCAGGGCAAGGTCATCGAGGGTGCAGAGCCAAAGGTCACTATCACGGAGGAGACCTTGAATTCCATGAAGGCCATCTGGCAGAAGGCGAAGAGCGAGGTCACCGAGGACGAGTACAAGGAGTTCTACCGCCATGTGAGCCATGACTTCATGGACCCGCTGGAGACAATTCACTGGAACGTGGAGGGCACAACGGAATTCCGCGCCCTGATCTTCATACCGGAAAAGCCCATCTTCGACATGTTCGTGCCAGAGAACAGGGACAAGGGCGTGCAGCTCTACGTGCGCCGTGTCTTCATCACGGACAAGTGCGAGGAGCTTGTGCCCTCCTACCTGCGCTTCCTGCGGGGTGTTGTGGATTCGGCGGACCTGCCGCTGAACGTGTCCCGCGAAATCTTGCAGGAGAACCGCACCATACGCCTCATCAAGAAGAACCTGGTGAAGAAGGTGCTGGACACGCTGGCGGAAATGAAGGAGAAGAACGCGGAGAAGTACCTGAAGTTCTGGAACGCTTTCGGCGCAGTGCTGAAGGAAGGCGTCCACATCGACTTCGAGAACAAGGAGCGCCTGGAGGAATTGATGCTGTTTGACAGCACTTCCACCGAGGAAGGAAAGAAGACCAGCCTGGCGGACTATGTCAGCAGGATGCCGGAGGCGCAGAAGGAAATCTACTACATCACCGCTGAATCATATCAGGCCGCCAAGAACGCGCCACAGCTGGAGGCATTCGCCGCAAAGGGATACGAAGTGCTCTTCTGCACGGATCCAGTCGATGAGTGGATCATGGGCGAGATGCCGGAATACAAGGAAAAGCAGTTCCGCTGCATCACCAAGGGCGATGTGAACCTGGACACCGAGGAGGAGAAGGCGGCCAAGGAAGAAGAGCGCAAGAAGGACGCGGAAACCAACAAGGACCTGCTGGAGGCGGTGAAGAAGGCTCTCGGCGACAGGGTGAAGGACGTCTGCCTGTCACAGCGCCTTACTGAAAGCGCCTGCTGCCTGGTGGGGGATGAATATGCCATGGGCGTTCAGATGGAGCGGGTGATGAAGTCCATCAATCCAGACACTCCGGCCTCAAAGCGCATCCTGGAACTCAACCCCAAGCACCAGCTGGTGGCGACAATGCGCAGCCTGCTGGAGAAAGGCGCCACGGCGAAGGTGGAGGAATACGCGAAACTGCTTTATGACGAGGCGCTCCTTACCGCGCAGATGCCACTTGAGGACCCGCTGGCATTCACACGCCGCATGAGCGAGCTGCTTGTGGCGGACAGTTCGGCTGAATTGGCAAAATTGTAACATCTATAGATAACAATCAACCTTGGAGGTTTCAACTATGAAATTGAAGCGCAACCTAATGGTGCTGTGGGCGTTTCTTTGCTGCCTTGCATTGACTGCTGTTGAACTGGGCGAGATACGTGTTCAAAGCAAGTCCAGCGGAGTGCCAATGTCGGTGCTGGAGCAGATTGTTTCATACACGGTGGTCTCCAAGGTTGGAGACGAATTCAAGGCCAACGTAGTGTCGGAGGACATTGGGCGCCTTGTGAAAAGCGGCAAATTCGACGATGTGCGCATCACCACGGACGTGGCCAAGGACGGCAAGGTCATACTTACCTTCATTCTCAAGCCAAAGCCAGTCGTGGGAGACATTTACATCAAGGGAGCCAACATCTACAAGCCCAAGAAGCTGGTCACGCTACTGAAGCTGGAGCCAGGCCAGATCCTTGACGAGAAGATTCTGGCTGCGGACCGCGAGGCACTTCTGCAGAAATACCGCAACGCAGGATACTATGGCACCACTGTCACAAGCACACGTTCCGAAGAGAAGGACGGCAAGGTGGATGTGTCCTACGTGATACGGGAGGAAACGCGCTACAAGCTTAAGCAGGTGTACTTTGAGAACAACACCGCCTTCGACCTGGGCAAGCTGCGAAGCGAGATTGTCACCCGCCGCCAGTGGTGGCGCTACATCCTGCGCCTGGGCAACTACTACAACGAGCAGAACCTGGCGCTGGACAAGGACAGGCTGAAGCACCTCTATGGCACAAGGGGATACCTGGACTTTGCAGTCACGGAAGTCAAGCAGGAACCAATTGAGGACGGCAAGTGGATCAAGGTGACCTTTGTCCTGGAGGAAGGCAGGCAGTACAAGGTAGGCAAAATCACCGTCGAAGGCAATGAACGTTTCAAGGAAGAGGACTTGCTGAAACTGGCCACCACCAAGGAAGGCGACCTCTACGATGTGGACAGGGAATCGGCGGACACGGAGGCCATGCGCGGCGAATACGAGCGTCTGGGCTATATGGACCTGCGCTTCTATCCCGTTCATGAAAAGAACAAGGAAAAATGCATAGTCAACGTGCATTACAAGGTCACTGAAGGCGGCATCAGCAACATCCGCAACGTGGTTATCACAGGCAATGAAATCACCAGGGACGAGGTAATACGCCGCGAACTTGTGATTGGTCCTGGCGACCTGGGCGACATGGGAAAAGTGCGCGCCTCCAAGCAGCGCCTTATGAACCTGGGATACTTCGAGACAGTTGAAATGCTTCCTGTGGCGACTGACGAACCAGCGCTGAAGGATTTGAAAATCGACCTGAAGGAAAAGGCGACTGGCCAGATTTCACTGGGCGCCGGCTTCTCCACCGAAGATTCGGCAATAGCGTTCATCGAGTTCACGGAAACGAACTTTGACCTGAGCAGGATTTTCAACTGGCCGCCAAAGGGCGCGGGGCAGCGCTTCCGCGTTCGAACACAGGTTGGTGACGATGTTCTCAACGCAAGCATCTCCCTTACAGAACCCTGGTTTCTGGACAGGAGACTGGAACTTACCACGGACTTGTTCTGGAGAGAGCGCTTTGAGGACGAATATGACCAGCGCAATGTTGGCGGCGGGCAGACCTTGTCATGGCCAGTCTCGTTCCGCATACCTGGCTTCAAACATATAGAAAACTGGCGCTTTGGCGTAGGATACCGTGTCGAACATGTGAAAATTTCTGACGTGGACACCCATAATCCAATCTACGCAATGACAAATGGCGACTTTGTAAAAGGACACATATTGGCTGACGAAGAGGGCACCTACTGGGCAAACAGGATGTTCGTGCGCATGACCAGAGACACGCGCAATGCCTTCAACTATCCAACAAAAGGCTCCAAGTTCATAGTTCAGGGCGAATACGTAACCGAGGCTTTTGGCAGTTACGACAGTTATGGCCGCTATTCGATCAACTGGACAAACTATACTCCATTCATCAGGGACCTGGTGCTGAAGCTGGACGCAGGATATTCCACATCCGACGGCGATGAAATGGCGATTTTCGACCGCTATTTCGCTGGCGGCATCGGCACGGTCAGAGGCTTCAAGCGCAGGGACGTGGCGCCAGTGGACTGCTACAAGGATCCATTGGGAGGCAACTCCATGTTCACCGGCACGGTGGAGATAATCAAGCCAATCAAGGACTTCATGTTCGTAAGCACATTCATGGACGCGGGCAACGTATGGTGGGATGAATGCGACTTCGGCAAACTGAACTACAGCATCGGCCTTGGCGTGCAATTCCGCGCATTGCCAATCAGCATCTACTACGGCTATCCCATTTCAACTGCATACGACCATCTTGACGGCAAGAGCGGGCGCATCCACTTCAACATAGGCATATCATATTGAGGACCATAAACTCATACATAGCCCGCAACATGCTTGCAACCACGGGAATGGCACTGGGCATTCTCACATTTGTGCTGCTGTCAGGCCATTTCTACAAGGCATTTGAATTGCTGTCCAAGGGAGTGTCACTGTCCACCCTGCTCGAGGTGATAGGGCTTCTGCTCCCCGAGGTGCTGCGCATTGTCCTGCCACTAGCACTTCTAGTCTCAACAGTACTGGTTTTCAGCCGCATGTCTGCGGACAGCGAGATCATTGCCTTGAAGTCCATGGGGGTAAGCATTTGGCAGACCGTGCTCCCCGCCCTGGCGATCAGCATAGTCTTCACGCTTGTATGCCTGTGGCTGTCCCTTTGGCTCGCGCCTGTATGCCGCTACCGTTCCGAGGTGCTGCGATACGAGGCACTATTTGAAACGCCTCTAAATCTGCTGGAGCCAGGCGAATTCTCAAATGCTTTCCCGATGTGCTCGCTGCGCATAGGAAGCCGCAATGGCAAGGAACTCAAGGACGTGCATATAATCGTCGGCGAGAAGGGCAGCCCTCGCTGCCAGGATATTTGCGCAGAGTCAGGCACCATGGTATTTGACGTGGAAAAGGGCACAGTAGATTTCAATCTGCGGAACACCAGCGTAACGGATTTTTCTCTGGAAACGCCACCAAAGCCGGAAGACACCAGATTCATGGCGGCAAAAAGCATATCCCTGCCAATTTTACTGGCGGAGAAAAGGCACAGTTCATGGTCCGTATGGCGCAAGGCAAAATACCAAAGCGTAAAGGAACTCTGCGGAAAGATAAACCAGACACGGGCTCTGGGAGTAGATGCCACGGCATTGGTGCTGGACCTTCATTCCAGGTTCGCAATGGCGCTGTCTCCATTTGCATTCCTGCTGCTGGGCCTGCCATTCGGCATAAGAAGCCGCCGCTCCGAACTGTCCGTCGGCCTGCTGGTATGCGTACTTCTGGCAGTGGTCTTTTATGCATTTACAATGCTTGCAAATGCAATGCGCAAAGTTTCAGGCATACATCCTGAAATTATAATCTGGATTCCCAATGTCCTATATCAGGCAGCGGGTCTCTATATGCTGAAAAAATTGGAACGGCAAGGATAATTACATGGCATCCGATATCTCGAAAATACGCAATTTCTCCATCGTTGCACATATTGACCACGGCAAGTCAACTTTGGCGGACAGGTTTCTCCTGCACACCAAGACCATCGAGGAGCGCACCTTCCATGACCAGATCCTGGACGCCATGGACCTGGAGCAGGAACGCGGCATCACCATCAAGTCCCACCCCGTAAGAATGCATTACGAGGCGCTGGATGGGCAGCAGTACGTGTTCAACCTGATCGACACTCCTGGACACGTGGACTTCGCATACGAGGTGAGCCGTTCCCTGGCCGCCTGCGAGGGAGCTTTGCTGCTGGTGGACGCGGCGCAGGGCGTCCAGGCCCAGACCCTGGCCAACGCGAATCTTGCCATCAGGCAGAACCTGACCATAATACCCGTGATCAACAAGATTGACCTGCCCGCCGCCAACATCGACCTCTGCATGGAGCAGATTGAGGAGCTGCTTGCCATACCCAGGGAGGAGGTGCTGCTGGTTTCCGCCAAGACCGGGCAGGGTGTGCGTGAGCTGCTGGAGGCAGTTGCTGCGCGTATTCCCGCCCCCGTCACAAAGGAAGGCCCCTTGCAGGCGCTGGTCTATGATTCCGTGTATGACGTGTACCGCGGCGTGGTGACCTACGTGCGCATAATGAACGGCAGCATAAAGGCGGGGGACAGCGTCAAGCTGTTCAGCACAGGCGAGACCACGGAAGTGAAGGAAATAGGCTATTTCAGCCCTGGCATGAAGCCAGGCAAATGCCTGGAGCCAGGCGAGGTGGGCTACGTGATCACCGCCATCAAGGAACCAGGCAACATACTGGTGGGCGACACCTTGACCAGCGCACAGTTCCCATGCCAGGAGGCCTTGCCAGGCTTCCGCCGTGTGCGGCCAATGGTGTTCAGCGGCATCTATCCCATGGATGCAGTGGACTACGAGGCACTGAAGTTCAGCATTGCCAAGCTGCGGCTGAACGACGCGGCCTTCGTGGCGCAGCCGGAAAGCTCCGTGGCATTGGGCGCGGGCTTCCGCTGCGGCTTCCTGGGTTTGCTGCACATGGAGATCGTGCAGGAGCGTCTCAGCCGCGAATACAACCAGGACCTGCTGCTCACATATCCCAGCGTCATCTACCACGTGTATATGAAGGACGGCACCATGAAGGAGGTGGACAATCCACAGTACATGCCAGACCCATCCGCCATCGACCACGTGGAGGAACCCATGATCAAGGCTCAGATCATCTCACCCTCCACCCACATGGGACAGATCATGAACCTCATCATGGACAAGCGGGGCATCTGCACCAGGACGGACACCGTGGATTCGCAGCACGTCATGATCACGGCAAGGATGCCATTGCATGAAATCGTGCTGGACTTCTACGACAAGCTGAAGACAGTCACACGCGGATATGGCAGCATGGACTACGAACCCGACGGATACCAGCCCAGCACCACGGTCAAGCTGGAGATACTGGTCAATGGCGAACCTGTTGACGCGCTTGCCTCCATCGTGCATACGGAGCGCGCCGTTCAGCGGGCCCGCATGATATGCGAACGACTGAAGGACGCAATACCGCCGCAGATGTTCAAGATCGCCGTGCAGGGCGCTGTAGGCGGGCGCATCATCGCCCGCGAGGACGTGCGCCAGCTGCGCAAGAACGTGCTTGCCAAATGCTATGGCGGCGACATAACCCGTAAGCGCAAGCTGCTGGACAAGCAGCGCGAAGGCAAGAAGCGCATGAAGGAAATCGGTAACGTGAACATACCGCAGGAGGCGTTCGTGGCCGTCCTGCGCTCCAATAACGAGGATTGACGAAAATGTCCATTTTCATAGTACTTCTGCTGGATGCGGCGATAATCTACTTCTTCTTCGGCAACTGGATAGTGGATGCGCTGCGCACAAAGAAAAGCAGGAACCGCCATCAGCTCAACTTGTTCAAAAAATACCTGAAGAAACGGCTCTTGCGCGAAGGCGACCTGTTCAATGAAGCGCAGACGGCTGCGCTCGCGGCGCAGATTGCCGAAATCGAGGCAGTGGATATGAAGAACGCTGAGGCAGTCAAGACCTGCCTGGAGCATCTGAACTCCGAGAAGGCGCAGCGCCAGTTGCCGCCACCGCCAAGCTGCCTCTGGTTCAGGAACAATTATGAGACCATAGTTATTGCCCTTGCGCTGGCATTCGGCATACGCGCCCTGTTTGTGCAGCCATTCAAAATCCCCACCGGCAGCATGCAGCCAACCCTTTGGGGTATCCACTACGAGGCAAGCGACAAGGAATTGCCTTCAGGCAGATTCGCCTACATCTTCAACTACCTGAACTACTCACAGCGTCCTCTGGACGTGACTGTTGAAAGCGACGGCGCACTGGACATGGACAGCTTCGTGTCTGTCAAATCATCCTTGCTGAACAACAAATGCAGCTTCCGCATCGGAGGCAAGGCATACATTGTACCTGGCACGCCAGACAGAATCAAGCGCATCATATTCGACGATGTGCTGACGCCAAAAGGCAGCCTTTACTTCCGCAAGGGGGAACGAATTCTGCACGGCAATCTTTGCAGCGGCGATCACCTCTTCGTGAACCGCCTGGTATTCAACTACAGGGAACCACGCAGAGGGGACATCACCGTATTCATAACAGACGGGCTCACGGACTTGCTGGGGCACGGCTTCGGCGGCAGGTTCTACGTGAAACGGCTGGTGGGACTGCCAGGCGACACGCTGAAAATCAGCGGCAGGAAACTCTACGTGAAGCCAAAGGGCGAAAATGACTTCAAGGTCATAGACGGCAGCCCCGCCTTTGACAAGGTGCACAGCGCAGTCAATGGCTACAACGGATATGTCAACTTCCCGTCTGCGCAGTATCTGCGGACTCCCGATGAGACCTTCACCGTGCCTGAAGGACAGTACTTCATGCTGGGTGACAACAGCGTAAATAGCCTGGACAGCCGCTTCTGGGGCACCGTTCCGCGCAAGAACCTGGTGGGCACCGTGCAGATTGTATGGTGGCCATTCGCAGAGCACTGGGGCTGGCTCAGCAAGGGCCTCACCCGCAACGCAGGCAAGAACGTATCCGCCGGATCGGACAACTTCTAATGCGGGCGTTTATGTGGGCGCCGAGGCGGCGCCCACTCAAGTTGCCTTAGCGGAAAC
>JAFZZD010000551.1 GCA_017615955.1 Victivallales bacterium | reverse complement strand
CCACGGCTAGCTTCCATCGCCGCTAACGCGGCTCCCAGCCAGTCCCTCCCTCATGGAGAACAAAGCGTATGTTTTTTTGTGCGCCCCGAAAGCGGGGCACACTCAAGTTGCCCTGGGGCACGGTGCCCCCCCCCCAGAAAGCCGCAGGTAGATATGCTTGTCTATTCGCCTTCGAAGGAAACCACCAGCGGCGCAGCCGTGGCACCCGCATTCCGCCTGGAACCGATTTTAATCACATCCCCTGAATACACGGGATAGACCTGCCCAACCTGGCAGACGCCATCGTTGAGAAGGGTGTTCAGGTCTGAAGCAGGCGAGGTCTGTATCCCCCATCCAGAAGGAGCATTCTCATCTCTCAGCAACTGGAACTGGTAGCTGCCAGCAGTGACAGGAAGATACTGGTATTCAGATTCGATGTCCTTGTATATCCTTCTGTCTATTTTGAAATCAATCCTGGTTTCAAAAGTCTTGCCGGCAGCAGAACTGATGCGAATGGCAACCAGACGCCTGTACCCGCATTGTTCGCAGACAACCCCGCCCTCGTTTTGGGCCGTGCAATTTGGACATTCCCAGGACATGTCACCCTCCAATCTCAACTGTCAGCGGCATTACCGTCTTGGACGCATCCTGGCTGCATGCCGTAATCACATCGCCATTGTGCAGTTCCATTTCCCCTGTCACAAGCACACCATTCAGCGCTGTCTTGTTTTCCCCTGCAGGACCGCAATGCTTTACAAACCACTTGCCATCATGATTCAAGATGGTGAAATGCTCGCGGCTGTAGTACTTCTTGGAATTGGGCTCAATCATCTCAAGGAACTTGTAGCCAATCCGAGAATTGGCAAATACACGTATGCCCTCGCCTCCATTGGAGCCTTTCAATTTGCAAAATGCAAATGTGCGGGGAGCCGCTGTGGAAGCCGCTGTCGGCGTAGGCGTGGGTGTCGGCGTGGGTGTGGGTGCAGCGGTGGGAGTAGGTATCGGCGCTGGCGTTGGCGTGGGAATCGGCATTGGTGAAGGTGTAGGTGTTGGCGTAGGCTCTGGTCTCTGGGCAGGCCTCACGACACGGCCACCGCCACCGATCAATACCCGATGCACCTCCAGCGCACTTGGGCGATTGCCTGGATCGGGATCCAGCATTCTACGGAGCATTTTCGCCACCGCCTCGTCTTTTTCAGGCGAACCGTATGTGCCGCGCAGATGAGGAACGGGTGCCCCGTATGCCTCGTATATTTCCAACTCCGAGACATGATTGTATGGATGGCCTTCTGTCGTCAGTATTTCATACAAAATCAGACCGCAGGTGAACACATCGGACTTTTCGTTCGGGACCTGCCCCCTGAGATGTTCAGGCGAGTAGTAGCCTGGCGAGCCGATGTACTCCCCTGTCTCATGCCAAGGCGCCTGCTTGTCCGCCAAAATGGAGACATCCAGGTCGATTATCTTTATCTGGTAGGTCTTTGTTCCGTCCAGCTTCTGCGTGGGGATCAGCAGCAGATTCTTGGGCTTCAAATCAGAATGGATGATTTTCACCGGTTCGCCATGGAGCACTTTCATGGCGAACATGAAAACGGATGCGAATGTCTTGCGGTCATTCCAGGTCGTGTCAGGAGACTCAAGATAAGCCGCCAGATCCTTTGCCCCGTCAATGTATTCCAGAACTTGATAGTAGTCCTGAGCTTTCTGATTCTCAGGTACCCCGTCCGGCCCCATCTGCTCGAAGAATTCAATGAAGCGGTATGTGGGTCCCTGGTTCCGCCCCTTGTCGTCAACCGTTGATATCTGGTCGATGCGGCGCTTGAGTTCCTTCTGGTACTCCACATACCCCCGATACCAGTCATCAAACACTGACGACGGCGATGTGTATTTCTTGAAGAACACAGTCTGCCCCGTGGGGGACTTTGCCTTGCCCCACACGGAGTTGCTGCCTTCGTGCCCTTCCTCAAGCATAGTATAGCCATGGATGACCTTGCCTGGGGACCACAGTGTATTGCAATCTGGTGTAGCCATATTGTGTCTCCCGATTACAATGTCTCACGAACACCGGCTGAAGCGGACTGGCTGACGCCCTTCGCAAGGCGTTCTATCAACTCGTTGAATTTGGCCTGGTTACTAGTCACCGAAACAAGCCCGTCGCAGCCATCGCCGCATTGAGTAAGGATAGCGCCCTTGAAACGCCCAAGAATGGCATAAGATGCATCAGAAGGCACAAACAAGTATGGCTTGATGTGCTCCTGGTTATAGACATTGTACAAATCACGAACGCCCGCTCCCTCGTAGCCAGGTATGGACATGGTTGGGTGATATGTGGCATCTGTAAAGATGATGACAATGCGGGCCGCCGCACCGTCCGGTCTCCACTTCTTGGAATTGACCTCGTCCTCCCCTGCCTGCAAATCCAGCTTCCCCGCAGTCGCCACCGTCATCATCGCGTCCAGCAGTGATTCGGGGATGCCTTCCGCCCCTGGACCGCCGCCCTTGGGAACCAATGCGGCAACCTGCGCCTTGAGTGCAGCCACGTCCCTGGTGAAGTCATTGTCCTCAAGCCAGCCGTAGGATGTGTTTCCATCGTATGGGAAATCGCGATAGCCGACCACGCGTGCACGCCAGTCCGTCACAGGCGAACCATTGCCTTCCGTGCTTGTCAGCATGTCTATGAAGTGGTTGATATTGTCCCGCAGCGCATCAATGCATGGCCCCATGCTGCCAGTCACGTCAATCAGAAACACCAAGTCTGCGACGCCCGCATTCTTGTATGTCTTGTTGGCGTCATTGCCTGCATTGTCTGGAATGTCAGCAGCTGGAGTGGCTGCGGGGCTTGAAGTTGCCTCTGGCGTGCTTTCAGGTGCTGAAGTAGCGGCCTCTGCAGGCGCTGCGTTAGCTTCTGTGGTGGAAGCGCTGCTTTCAAGAATCTCAAGTTCTTCTGACATTTTGTTTTCTCCTATTAGTTAAAAATCATCGACATTTGGGTCATGATTACAAGTTCTGTTGTGGTTCTTCACCTCAGGCGCATCAGCTTTGCGGTTGTCAATTTTCGCTATGACGCACCATACATCCCTGCTTTGCGAGGTCAAAGGAACGGTTATGTTGTCCCCATTGCTTGTTTCCACCACCACCTTGCCGTCATAATCTGCAAAACAGCCTGATCTCGTAAAGTTCTGGGTGGCGATGAGCATCTGGCCTATGCCGTCCAACGAGGATATGGTAATGTTCTCCTCCTTATAGCGCCCTACCGCTCCTCCGCGTTCTCCAACGCCCGCATCTATATCAAGCACAACATTCTTCTCTTTCTTATTACTAAAGTACACGTGCTTGCGACATTGCCCGCAATCGTATATCGCATGCAGGTCCAAATCCACCTTCTGCTTCCAGAACAATTTGACATGTATCCATTCCAAAGGCTTGCTCATATTGAGTTTTGCGGATTCCCCCGTGGCGAGAATCTTGTCCCGCCGCGCATCACCCGCGCCCACAAACACATTGGCATCCCAGGCATTCTGCCCGTAGATCGCCTTCTGGTATTCAGGCTCCCGTGTCATCTGCAAGGAAGACACGCTGATGCTCTTGCCCATCTGCTCCAGCATCTGGCCGAAGTCCACATTGTCCCAGCAATTGGCGCCTTCGTCCACGGACTTTATAATCGACTTTGGCAGACGCGTCATCATGGCTGCCGCATTGCTGGCAGGCAGATACGCATAAAGGGCAATCTTCCTCTTGGCAATCTTCTGAAGCACCTGTTGGAACTTCTCCAACGGCTCGTTTTCAAGAATGCCTGTCTCCAGTTTCTCGTTGGAGAACAGGGCGATCACACGCCGCGATTCATCTGGAGTGTTGAACGGGAAGTCCGATGCTATGTCCAGAGCAAGAGGCGTATTCTCGTCCCCTTGGGTGCGGACCGAATCCAGCGCGGCCAGGAACTTGTTGGGATCTGTTGTAAAATACTGGTTTATATCCGCATTGGCGGCATACAGCCCCTTTACCAGATTCGGCGCATTGCCGCCAATGAACGTATGCTCATAGATTGCCATACGCCCATCACCGCCGGCATTGTATGCAAGCAGGCCAAAACGAATCTGGAAACTCGCCTGGTTCAAGGGCAAGATGAAACGACGGAGATTGTCACGCAACTTCTGGAAGCAGGGACTCATGCTGTCACTTGCATCCACAACGAATACAATGTCAACTTTGTTCGCAGGCATCTAAAACTCCATTTTTTCAACTAAAGTGTATTCTGTTTTCAAATGACTATACGCTTCATACTTTGATATTATTACACATCAACACAAAAAAAGCCAAAAAACTTTTGTAAGATAAGCAACGCACCCTATTTTGCAATACACAATTTTGCGGATTTCACTGTTTCCCTTGGTGTTTTTTTCAGGGACAAAAGGGACTAAAGGGACTAAAGGGACGAAAGGGACTAAATTTCTTGGTTTTCGTCCCTTTAGT
>JAFZZD010000550.1 GCA_017615955.1 Victivallales bacterium | reverse complement strand
CATGGTCATGCTGATTGGCTTGACCGCAAAGAACGCCATCCTCATGGTGGAATTCTCCAAGGCGGAACGTGAGGAAGGCACAAGCATCGAGGATGCGGCCATGCATGGCGCCAACATGCGCTACCGCGCGGTGCTGATGACAGCCTGGTCCTTCCTGTTCGGCGTGTTCCCGCTGGTGGTGGCACATGGCGCTGGCGCAGGCTCGCGCCAGTCCATCGGCATCACCACGTTCTCTGGGTTGCTGCTTGCAACCGTCGTGGGCATTGTGTTCACGCCAGCGCTGTACGCCCTGTTCCAGCGCATACGCGAAACTGGCAAGAGACTGATGGGTCTCAGCAAATGAGAGTGTGACTGCTATTCTCTCAACCTGAGCGGGTCCCACTTCTGGGACCCGCATCTAATGCAGCAGGTTATGATATGTTAAGGCGAATATTCAATTCCATCATCAATGGTTTGCGCTGGTATGCCAGGCATTACCTGGCAGTATTCTGCACATCGGTGTTTTTACTGATTGCCGAGGTTTTGAGCACATATTTGCCTCTGGTATTTCATTGGCGTTCAAACGCAACTGATTGGCTGGTTGTGCTGTTTTTTTTATTGACTTTGCTGCATTGTCTGCTTGGTTTACTGCTTGGCATTGCGCTGATGGTAAAAAAGCGCATTTTGAGAGGCATTGCATACGCCTTGACACCAATCTTCTTCTGGTTTCTTTCAATGTTCCTATGCGTCGTCGTTGGCTTATTCGCGCTGTCATTATCCGAACCAGATGATTCTTTTATCAAGAACCACAACATAACTTTGCCAACGGACATTGAATTACTTGAGCCTGAAAAAGCAACACCAATCTGGAAAGCCCAGAAAGATGATTCTGAGAACGAAATCGAGAAGGAAATCAAGAACGCCATTGTCAATGGAGCGACTTTGGCAGATGACTACGAATGCCACATTCCTGCAATCGAACGGCTGATGGAAACTGACGAAGGCAGACATCGCCTCATCCATTACCTTGAAGCGTCCCCTGACTGGATTGTGTTTTACAATGACATTGACGGCCTTAACGCAAGCTGGGCTAAAACCGAAACATCATTTTGGGGCAGCCTTCAAGAAAATGAACAAACCTGGAGCCATTTTTGCTTTGGCGTCAGAATATTCTTCGGCACACCAGAACGTCATTTTGCGAAGAACCACAAGCCATACGAATGTACCGTGAAAAAAGAGGGCAATGAGTATGCCGCACACACTTGGATTCAGGCAGGCTCAGCAAGCTTGTATATATACGAGGGTATTACAGCAAAAGGGGGATTGCATCAAACGGCCGATAGGACGTCGGCAGCCGTACCAAGCATAACTCCAGCTACTTTTGATGGACGGCGCGTCACCAATAAACTGGTTGAGTTATTGGAAAGTGAATTCGCAGATATCGACATTGAGAAATACGGCAAGGAAGGCACTGGCATTCAGGTGCAGTTGTTGGACGGATTTCAGGGCGGAATATATGTGATGAAAGTATGGAGCAACCAGGGGCAGCCAGGCACATTTTCCATAAAGGCAACGGAAATCACCAAGGGCATTCCGCTTTCCGAGCAACGTCTCAAGGAGCA
Organism: Victivallales bacterium; assembly: GCA_017615955.1. The sequence continues at coordinate 94 of JAFZZD010000550.1, read as the reverse complement.
CGATGTCAAGACATACGGCGATTCCAGTTCAAAACTCTACTACAGCCAACTTGACTTCACAATCTACGAGGGCAATTGGGAAGAATACTACGGT
>JAFZZD010000549.1 GCA_017615955.1 Victivallales bacterium | reverse complement strand
GCTCACATTGGATTTTTGGCAATAAAAATGGCAACTAAAAAGAAAGAAACATTGAAGGCGCAGGACCTGGAAAAGGAACGCGCATTGCTGGCGGTGGACGACCACGTGCAGTCCTTTGTAAGATATCTGAAGGACGAGCGCCAGGCGTCGGAGCATACTATTTCCAGCTATTTGCTGGACCTGGCGCAATTTGTGCGCTTGCATCCTGAATTGAAGACGGAGACTGGCTATGACTGGGCAAGCGTTGATGTGGGCGTCGCCAGGCATCATGGCATGTATCTCACGGAGGCTGGCATCGGCAAAAGCAGCGTAAACAGAAAACTGTCCTGTATGCGTTCATTTTTTAAGCATTTAATGCGGGAAAATGTAATTGAACTGAATCCATTTACGCTGGTGAATGGAATGCGCACTGGACGCAGGCTGCCTATAGTGCTGACAGAGGAGCAGGTGTCGTCTCTTTTGGATGCACCCGCCAAATACTGGACCCGCCAGGCGCAGAACGAGGATGGCCGCGGCGATGCGGATTTTGTGGCGGCACGGGACAGCGCTGCGCTGGAGGTCATCTACAGCGGCGGCCTGCGTATTTCCGAATGTGTTGGCATAAACTATGAGGATATTGACTTTCTTGCCTCCCGTTTCAAAGTGCGTGGCAAGGGCAAGAAGGAGCGCTTCTGCTTTTTGGGCAGGCCGGCCTTGCGTGCCTTGCAGAATTATCTTCAGGTGCGCGAGCAGAAGGGAATGGCGAAACGCCGTGAGAAGGGACCTGTTTTCCTCAATTTAAAAGGAGGCAGATTGACCACGCGCAGCCTGGAGCGGGCATTCAAGGTGTATCTTGCGGAGGCTGGACTGCCTGCGGATTGCACTCCGCACAAATTGCGCCATTCCTTTGCGACGCATTTGCTGGCAGCCGGGGCTGACCTGCCCACGGTCCAGCAGCTTCTAGGCCATGCCTCCATTACCTCCACGCAGATTTACACGCATGTTGACATTGCACGCCTGATAGAAGTGTATTCCAAGGCGCATCCCAAGGCTTGATTATGCTGCAATTCGAGTATCCAATATTCTTGTGGGGGCTGCTGTCGGTTCTGGCTCCATTGGTGCTACACTTCCTGAACTGGCGCAAGCCTGATGTGCTGGTTTTTCCCAGCATACGCTTTCTGGAAAGGACGCAATTGCCCCAGGAAGGGCGACGCCACCCAAGGGACATCGTTGTGATGCTGCTTCGTATGTTGTTGCTGGCATTGTTCATGCTGATGCTTGCCAGACCACGCATTGTGCCCCGCGACCAGGCACTTGCCCAGAAGCACAATGTGTGCATTGTGGATTGTTCCGCCAGCATGTCCGGCTGGGGGCATCATGAAAGGGCGGCCTCGTTTTTGAAAGAGCGAATGCTTGCTGGCGACGAGATAATCTACAGTGCTGACACTGTGCTGCCTGGCGTCGAACATACAGTTACCACAAAGCAAGGCAAGCATTCTGATGCATTGCTTGCCGCCGCCGAAAAACTTACACCAGGCAGCACGCTGACCATTATTGGCGACTTCAGGAGGAATGACTGGGAAGCTGCATCCAAGTGCATTCCTGAGAATGTGCCTCTTGACTTCAAGGATTGCGGGAGTGAGGCCTCCTCCAATGCGGGAATTGTGGCTGTGCGCTGCAATCCACTGGCGAATGCACGCATTCGCATTGTGGTTACTGTGGCGAATTATGGCGACAAGGCGGAAAAGCGCAATGTGACAGTGAATGCGCATGGCCAGGTGCAGAGTGCAATGGTGGACTTGCCTGCGAACGGGCAGCGCAGGGCGCCATTTGTGTTCAATGCGGCAAAGGACAATGACATATTCGGAATTGCATCCCTGGAGCAGGACGACTATGCTCTGGATGACAAGCATTATTTTGCCCTTTACAAAGGCGAATTGCCAAAGGCATTGGTGATAGGCGACAAGGACGCAAGCTACATTGCCCACGCCATGAAAGACGCTTATCAGGTAAATGTAATGGAGCCGATTGAGGTGATGGCCGAGGACTTCGAGGGTGTGCAGGCAGTATTTGTGTCTGGTGACTATGTGGACTTGTCCCAAGTGCCAAAGGACATACCGTTGCTTGTGTCTGGCGCGGGCAATCCCACTTTGCGCAAATTGCGCGAGAGTGGCAGGCTTTATGCCACAGCCGGCCCTCGCATTTCATCCACTGCCGCGCATTCTTTGGGCATTGGAAGGATTAATGACGAAGGACTGCGGGACTTGTTCGGCAACGAGTCGGATTTATTTCTGTACAGGATACCGCAACACCTGTCCTTGAAGCCACTTGCCGCATCTACAGTTGTGGTATTGGAATCACTGGAAGGAGAACCGCTTCTGCTTAAGGATGGCAATTTCAGCTTTTTTGCCTTCCCATTTGTGGACTTCGTTCTTTGCAGCTCCTTCATGCCTTTGCTGCGGGAATTGACTTTGCCGCCAAAGGACTTCGGCATTGTACGGACGGACGTTGGCGAACCTGGCGTATTCCAGAAGAACGGCAAGTTACTCGAAGTAAACGTGCCAATTGCCGAATCCCGCCTGGAACGAATCGATGCCCAGGAACTTGCCGCAAAAATCACCACAGAGGTTGCAATTACAAACAAGGAGCACTTCAGTCTTATGCCCTGCCTTGGCGCAATGCTTGCACTCTGCGCATTGGCATTGCTTGTG
>JAFZZD010000548.1 GCA_017615955.1 Victivallales bacterium | reverse complement strand
GTCGATAATATCCTTGACTGTATGAAACGTCACAAAATCGTCATCAGGAATAGTGCAGTTGAATTCCTCTTCCAAGGCAATGACCAATTCCACGCTATCCAATTCATCTATTCCCAGGTCGTCATTGATCTTTGCGTTCAAATGTACTAGGCTTTCGTCAACCCCGATGTGTTCGACGATAATCTTCTTGACACGTTCTGCAATTGAATTTTCTGACATGATTTCACCTTGTGTTGGATTTGCAATTTCTGTTGGATACGCGGGCGAAAGCCTCGCTTTTGGAAGGTGCAGTTCTACCCGCTGCTTTCGCAGCGGGCACCTAACAGTCCACTGTCCACTGTCCACTGTCCACTAATCAGTATTTTCCCTCGGATTTGAACATCCGCATCTTCTCGCGCATGACCTTTCTCATGGCGGCGTCCGGTTCCTTGCAGGCAACTACAAACCAGCAGGTCATCATCTCGCGCTTGTTGAGGAAGTCACGCATGGCGGTGTTCCATGCGGCAGTGAGTTCGGAGTAGATGTTGACCTTGGCAATGCCGTTTTCGATTGCCTGCGCCAGCTGGTCTTCAGGTGTGCCGCTGCCGCCGTGGAGCACCAGCGGCACATCGCCGGCTGCTGCCTTGAGTGAGCGGAGCAGGGGAATGTCCAGTTTTGGCGCGGAGATATAGACGCCGTGCGTCGTCCCGATGGAGACTGCCAGGGCATCCACATGCGTCATTTCAATGAATCTGGTGACGGATTCTGGATCTGTGAAGGTGGTGTTGAAGTCCTTGCGTATGCCGTTTTCGCTGCCGCCATCAGCTGCGCCAGTTATGCCTGACGCCACATGGCCCAGCTCGGCCTCAACGGCTATGCCCTTTGCGTGCGCCAGTTTTGTGACCTGGGATGTGAGGCTGACGTTTTCTGCGAAGTCCTTGGCTGAAGCGTCTATCATTACGCTCTGGTAGTTCAAATCTATGCATTTGCGGCAGGTTTCCACGTCAACAGCGTGATCCAGGTGAAGGCATACGGGGATTTTGACTTGCTGCGCCGCGTATGCCGCGCTGTTGTACCAGTAGCCGATGGTGGCATCGTCCACGATGTCAAAGGGGATGGAGGCCAGGATGATGGGGGAACCAGCCTCCTCGGCTGTCTCCACTGCGGCGCGCATCATGGTTGTGTTGGAAACATCGAACATTGGCACGGCGTAGTGCCTCTTTGACGCATCCGCCAGCATTTCATTGAAACTTACGATTGACATTGTTCAAAACTCCTTACTTGTAGTGGACAGTGGACAGTGGACAGTTCTGTGCGCGGGCGTTTTCGCCCGCGTTTGTTAGGCAATGCCCTATCCACAGCTTTTCCCCGCGGACACCAAACAGTCCACTGTCCACTGTCCACTGTCCACTTTAAATTATTATGGTAGATTTTCGTGAATGAAGGTCTTGAGTGTTTGGCGTGTGGCATCTGTGTCGGTGCTCGGTACTTCCAGAAGATAGACTGACCAGTTCTGGGCAGGGGAATACACCGCGCGGAAGAGCAGGAAGCTGGCTGTGGAGTATTTCCTGTTGCTGTACCATTGCCAGAAAATGCGCCTTTCGTTGTCTCGTTCCACGATGTACTCCTGCACATCCATTGGCTGCATTTCGCCTTCCTGCGGTAGATGGAGGGCATGTTCCTCCAGGATCTGGTAGCCGCTTACACGCAGGCAGTAGGTGCTAGGGTGTATCTGGTGGATGTTGTCGATTTTGCTGACGGTCAGTACCTGAAGTTCATTGCCGGCCTGGTCGCTGAAAGTGAAGCGCTTGATATTGCTGTCGCCGAAGAACTGTCGGTCTGCTGCCGAGACAGTGTCCTGCACACCTCTGAAATGCTGTGTGATAAGGCCATCGAAAACGGGCAGCAGGGGTGGCTGGCGCGAGGTTGTATGTCCATGGACAACATACCCACCTGCAATCAACAGGGCCAGACCTGCGAATGCCAGCGTCTCCATTTTGAGGCGCGGGATGCGTAGCAGGGCGAGGCATGGGAAAAGAATTGCCAGCAGCGCTGCCAGCATGGATTTCAGCACTATGCCATCTTTGGGGAAAATCGTGGAAAGGATGATGCCTATGCTGGGGCAGGACAGTGCCAGCATTCCACAGCCAGGCAACAGCAGCAGAGCCAGCCTCCAGCCATACAGGCAGTAGGCCAGTGTGTATGGCAGCAGTATTCCACCCATCAGGAACGCCAGGTGTATGTGCTTTATTGCGCCGAAGAGCAGGAGAAGCACTGCGGGAAGCAGGCTGGCGAAGCGCCAGCAGCTTGTTTCGGTGGCATTGTGTGAACTGTCATTTATCGAGGCGATGATGCCAGCCAGCGAAAGCAGCAGAAGCGCCAGAATGAGAAAGCACCAGTTCCAGCGTTCGGCAGGTGAAATGGCCATGGCGCGGAACACGTATGGTAGTTCCCATACGAAAGGGAGTGTCGCCAATGCCAATATCACTATTTTCCACGGCTTTTTCATTCTTTTTTCTGCTGCTTGTTGTCAAAATTGAAGAAAAGAGAACTGGACCAGATCAGAAGGGAAGTTACGACTATGAACAGGCATCCAAGCAGAAAATGCGGCGTCTGCTCGAATACTTTCTCTCCCATGATTGTAAAGAGGCCGAAGGTCAGCAGCTGGCGTAGAGCATTTCCGACGATGACCCATATCAGCAGCAACGAGGCCCAGCACCACTTTTTCCAGGCTGGCGATTCGCTTTTCCTGGCAATGAGGTATTCCAGGAAAAAGAGCAGGCTGAGCAGGGATATGCCGCTGCATGCGTCTGTGATTGTGATTGCCTGGTCGTTCCAGAAGAGCGTGGTGTCTTCGAAGCTGACCGGCACCATGAAGAGACGGGCCAGGAATGCGGAGGCGGCTGTTGAAACAAGGCGCATTGGATAACTGAATTCCAGCAGCAGGTATTCATACAATGGCAGTATGACGATGGCAAGCAAGAACAATGGGAAGAACGTGAGGGCGGTTTTCGCCCCGTTGAAGCGCAGTGACAATGCGCAAGCCAGCATGAATATGGCGCAGTTTTTGAAAAGGGTGCGCCCCATGTTCAGCTCCTCTGTCGTCAGGCTGGATGACAGCAGCATGACAAAGCCAGCCGCAATGAGCAGAAGCCAGCCTGAAATGCGGCTGGCTTTCGTTGCGGCGGGCATCATTGGGCGGCGCAGCTGGTCGTATGCTCCAAGAAAAAGAAGCGCCAGAAGAAATGCGCCTTCCTCCCAATGAGTACGCCCCCACAGGCAATATTCGATGATGCCAAAGAGGCCGGCGCAGAACAGGACAACGACGCTTGCCTTCACTGACTTCAGATTCTGCCGTATGGCATTCCAGTGCTCGCTCATCGTCATTGCTGATTGTACTCGCCCATTTTGACAAGGTATTCCTTGGCGCATTTGTTGTCAGGCTGAAGAGCCTGGAGGCGGCGTATTGTCTTGCGGCAGGTGGCCGTGTCATCTTCTTTGTAGGAGGCTTCGATGATTTTCTCAAGGCATTCCACCAGTATTGCCTTCTCGGTTTCGCCAGGAACGCTGTTTGGAATCAGCGCGGCGGCCTGCTCGTAGTTGTTCATTGCGTAGTGGCGTATGCCATAGACTGTCTGCACTATGGGGGATTTCGGGTTCTTCTTATAGGCATTTGCAGCGTATTCCAGTGCCTTCAGCAGGTCGCCTTGTTGCGCGAAGATTTCCGAGAGGTTGAGGTCGATGATGGCATTGTTCTCACTATGGGGCAGCAAGGTTAAATAAATGGCCTTTGCCCGTTCAAGCTCTTTTGACAATGCCAGGTAGATGGCCAGTGGCAGAAGTATCTCGCAATCCTCGGGCTTGTCAGCGGACAGCCCCTTCTCCAGCTGATTTGACGTCAGCATTTTTGTCGCCTTGTCAATGTCGCCGTAGCGGCGCTCCATTTCAAATTGTGCAATTTCAGCCAATTCAGGGAACGCGGCCGCCGCATTTAAGGCAGCCTTGTTTCCAGTGCGGATGCCAAAACCCAGGCAATGCTTGGCGGAAACCAGGGAGTTGTCCTCTTTCATCATCGTCAGTAGTTCCTGGAATGCCTTGTCCAGCAGCATTTGCCGTTCCAGATATAGAACCTTGCGGTAGCGCTCCCTGGTGGGAGTGTCGCTTGTGGCAATCAGCTGGTCATAAATGTCAAGGATGCCCTGGCGGTCTCCCTTTGCAAATGCAAGCCGAAGTCTTTGCGCCTGGAAAAAGCTCTCCTTGGGAAACAGTTTGAATGCCTGTTGGAGAAGATTCTCGTTAAGTGTCCCTCGCTTCATCTGGTCAAGCACCACGATCTGCCAGCAGAGCAGTTCAGGGGGCTTTTGTGACAGGAACATCTGCGCCAGCCTGGCGGCGTCTTCCAGCTTGTCATCCTCAAGCGCCGATGCAAGCATTTTGCGCACATTGACGAGTATTTCAGCCTGCCTGTCCTTGAACAACTTGGTTTTTCGCCAGTGGGAGAGGACTGACACCATCAATGCAATGTCCGAATCCTCCACGGCGACCGCGTAACTTAAAAGCAGGCCAACTGGGGTGCTGCGATGTATCTGCGCCACCCTGTAGTTCTTGATCATTGCCTGACTGTCCTTGCCCAGATACGCCTGAAGGCTCTGGATGTATGCGCGGAGCAAAATGGCGGAGCGTCTTTTGTGATGCACCTCGTTCTCAAGGTCTGACAATGCTTTGGTGTCCTTGAACAAAAAGAGCACCTCTGCATAGTTGATGATGTTGCCCACTGTCATCATCTGGGGACGTACGGTCTTGTATATCTCGTATGCATCCTTGTTGCGTGCATTGCGGAAAAGGAAGTCCCCCAGCGGTGCGCGGCAGAGGTCAGGGTTTATGCTGGCGGCTTTGCGAAGGCACTCTTCCGCCCGCTTCAGGTCCTTTGTCCGATATTCGGACATGAATGCATCCTGCATAAGTGTCTCGACTTGTATAACGGCATCGTTGCAGTTCTCCAGCTTCTCCAGCTCGGAGATGGGGCCTTGGTTCTTGATGGCACGTACCATTTGCGCGGCCATGCCACCCTGTGGAAGCATGGCCACAAGCCTGTCTGTTGCATCGGTGTTTGTGTGCTGGAAGAACTGCGTCAATGCATAAATCTCGAAATACTCCCTCTGCTTCTCCAATGAGATGTTTGAGAATATCTTGTCCAGCGCACCAAAATCATGTGCACGGTAGTTTGCGTAGATGTGGTGTTTGACGTAGTCGTTGTTCAGTACGTTCAGGTTTACCAGGCGTTTCCATACCATTGCCGCGTCGCGCCACAGCAACTGCCGTTCGTAGATATCCGCCAGGTATAGCCACGACTGTTCATGGCTGGGGTCCCTTCTGGTGTATGCCTTGAGCTTTATCTTTGCCAGTTCAAGGTCCCCTTTATTGTAGGCTTCCTCGCCTTGCTGGAAGAGGAAAGTCTGCTTCTGACGGCGATATGCCATGACTCCCATCATCGAGCTGAGGCCCAGTACTATTACCACACCTGAAACCAGAAGTAGGATGAGAAGAGTTTTACATTTTTTCATGTTTCCTAAAAACAACAGACTTCCTCCTGGTACCAGAAGGAAGTCTGTCGCTGAAGTTAATTAATTGTTTCGCATTAGGAACGCTTCTTCATACGTGATGCGCCGAAGACAGTGCCCATGGAAAGTAGCCCCACGAAAAGAAGGCTTGGAAGCGGGCCGCCAGCCGCGCCGCCCGCATGATGCAGATAGGCAGTGTCATCATAGACTGCCACGAACTCGCGGGCAATGCCGATGCCGTCACCGTAGATGCCATTGTCAATGCCAAAATTGACGCGGACATTGTTTGCCAAATCGTTGGTATTGTGCTGACGGGACTGCATCAATGTTTCGTTGTTCGCATCCTGAACAAACTGGTATGTGTCCACTGTATCAACTCCATCTTCGGGAATGGTGGTCATTACCAGATAGATTTCCGCGTCATCCTTGAAATAATCCAGGAAATAGCCAGTGGCAGTATTTGTGAGTTCCGGGTTTGCATCGTCAAAATAGGTGATCTTGTTGGTATCGCCGTTTGACCAGTGAATCTTGTCACTGTAGCTGCCATTTGGCAGTGTATCGCTGGTTAAATCACTCTTGAAGATATAGCCGTACTTCTGATCGCCGCCCATGTCATAGACGTTTCCATGCAGGTCGGGAATCGGTTCAAACCAGCTTCTCACGTAGTTTGACAGCCATACGTCACTTCCACCCTTTACACTCAGGGTGAACATATCTGATCCCCACCAGCCCTGGCCAGGCTTGGCGTAATCAGTGTAATCAGCCTGGGAGAATTGCTTGAATGGCTCCTCAACGCCGGCGAATGCGGCGACTGCGGCCACTGCAAAAATCAACAGAACAAACTTCTTCATTGTTTTCCCTATTTTAAAAATGTCGTACAATAAGGCTACTTATTGAAACAAAAGTGTGCATAATATATTTGAATAGTTGATATATTCAAATCGTTATGCTTATTTTTGTGGATGTAACCAACACGTC
>JAFZZD010000547.1 GCA_017615955.1 Victivallales bacterium | reverse complement strand
GTCATGGTTCCGCGCCCCGCATTCTTTTTGATCATTGCCTGGCAGTTCTTGCAGTAGCATGGCTGCGTGGTGTAGTTGTCGTCTGGCACCATGTGTATGTGCAGCGCGTCTGGAGGGTTTGCCTTCCACAGCTCGCCTCCAGGTTTTTTTTCGTACACTGCGTCAACGAAGTCGCAGTATGCCTTCAATGTGGCGGGATTTGTGAAGCAGTATTGGGGATAGCGCTCCCATTTCACATTTCCGTGCTTGTCAATGGATTTGACAACGCCCTTGTTGCGTGTCTTGCCGTCCGCCTCCAGTGCGAAGATTTCGTCCTGGTCCTTTGCGAAGAATGCCAGGTCCTGCATGGAGTGGCTGCCTTGCAGGTTTCTCTTGCCGAATGCCCTCAGGTGGCGGCAATATTCAATGGAATCCTTGTTGCTGAAGTCCAGGAACACGTATGGCCAAAGTCTGCGGCAGTACAGTGGAGGAGTGACTTCGATTGGAAGTCCAGTTACTGTGACCTTGTCCAGCTTGGCGTAGCATTCGCCGAATGTGCCTGGCGTGTACCAGCGCACGCCCAGGAACCTTTCGATGAAGGAATAGGTTCCCCAAAGCAGCCCGAATATGCCGTCTCTTGTCATGATCGGGTCAATGTCGCAGTCCGCGCCCATGATTGAGATGTCACCGCCTGGCAGTTCGGTAATGCGGTATGTCTCGTCATCGACGTACTTTTCCGCATTGTAGATGTCCTTTTGGTGAAGTTCACTGTGTGCGCCGATGTAGATGGCCTTTTTGCCAGTAGGTTTGGCTGTGGCAATCTGCATATCGACGCCAGCCACTTCCTTCATGTATTTCTGGATGTGCTTTGCACAATAGACCGTGATCTTGGGTGCCTTGTCCTTGGTGACAAGCACATAGTCGCTCTTTCCGCCATTGGCAATTTCAAGCGCGAAAGCACCCAGGCACAGCACAAGAACTGCCAGCAAAAGTTTTTTCCCCATAGTGTTGTCTCCTCAATTCTTGATTGTGGTGGTGATTGCCTTGATCACGCCTGACAAGTTGGCCAGGTCGGCGGGGATGATCATGGTGTTGTTCTCTTTCGCCAGCTTGCCGAACTCGTTCAGGTACTGCTCCGCCAGGCGCAGGCTGACTGCATCCTTGCCGCAGGGTGATTCGCCGATGGCGTTGGCAATGGTGCGTATTCCTTCTGCGGTGGCCTGTGCGACCAGCCTGATTTCCTCGGCGCGGCCAGCGGCCTCGTTGACCCGCTTCTGGCGTTCACCTTCGGACAGTTCGATTGCCTCCTGCTTGACACCTTCTGCCCTGTTGATGCGGGCCTGCCTTTCGCCTTCGGATTCGGCGATGGAGGCACGCTTTTCGCGTTCTGCCCTCATCTGCTTCTCCATGGCGTCCAGCACGGACATTGGGGGCTTGATGGTCTTGATTTCATAGCGTGTGACTTTCACGCCCCATGGGTCGGATGCCTTGTCCACCTCGGAGCAGATTGCCGCATTGATGGTGACGCGCTCCTCGAATGTGCGGTCCAGCACCAGCTTGCCGATTTCAGAACGCAATGTTGTCTGCGCCAGCTGGGAGCAGGCGAACATATAGTTCTGGATGCCGTAGCTTGCCTTGACTGGGTCCATGATCTGGAGATAGAGGATGCCATCCACATCCACGATGATGTTGTCCTTTGTGACGCACTGCTGCGGTGGCACGTCAATGGTGATTTCCTTCAGGTCGCGCTTGTATGCCACTCTGTCAATGAAAGGAATGAGGATATGCATTCCAGCGCCCAGTGTTTCCCTGTAGCGTCCCAGTCTTTCAATCAGGTATGCCTGTTTCTGGGGCACGATGCAGACGCAGTTGAAAAGTCCAATCAGTACCAGTACTACGATGATTGTTGCAATGATGATCATTTTTGCCTCCGTTTGAGGTAATTTCAAAACTTTTGAAAAGCCTGCCTTTTCCGCTGGCTGAAGCCAGCGGCTATGATAGTTTGTGGCGTGGCGCTGGAGTTTTGAAATTATCTCCGTTTGTTTGTTGTTTTGTTATCTTTTTGTTTACAAAGGTTTGACTATGAGGGTGAGGTTTTTCTTTTCCAGGATGACCACGGTTGTGCCTTCGGGGATATCCACATCGGCGCTGGCGTTCCAAAGGGAGCCGTGCAGTTCCACTTTGCCTTGCTGCGCTGGTGTGATTTTCTCTATGACCTGGACTTTTTCGCCGATGATGCCGTCATTGTCCACATCGGTTTCGCAGTTGCCAGTCATTTTGGTGCCGACCATTGACTTTGGCATGAAGCGCCTGCAGACAAACAGGAGGATTGTTCCGAGAATGCACGTTGCAATCACCCAAATTGAAAACGGCACTTCAGGTATGATGGCCTGGAGAATGCCCACAATGATGGCTGCAACTCCAAAGAAGAAGATAATGAAGCCTGGAATCATGAATTCCGACAACATTAGAAGAAGACCGACACTGATCCAGATGTAGATTGAATGCATGTTACTTGCTCCTTGAAAAATGGGATGCGACGAATTGCCTTGCCTGCCTCAATTGCTCCCGCCCGTCGAACGAGGTGAGGACAGGCAGCTGCCTTTGTGCGTCCCTCCATATTCCGTTTTTTGTCTCGATTACCAGTTTGTCGTTGACTGCGCTGATTGATACAAGTTCCGCCTTTGTGGCTTCAATGCGAAGGTAGTGGTACTCAAACAGCACCAGCATCGCCACTGGAATCTCGCCGAACCTGTCCTTGAATTCCTGCTTCAGGTCATCCAGTGTCTTGGTGCTTTCTGCCGAGGCGATTCTCTTGTAGCAGTCAATGCGCAATGAAACTTCGGGAATATACACCTCTGGTATGCAAACGCAAGTCCTTCCATTGTCCGAAGAAAGGGCGAATGTCAATCTGTCAAACACAAGCTTGCATTGCAACTTTTGTATTTTACGCTTGCCCACATCCAATGCCTTGATTGCATCCTTCAGGAGGCTGCAGTACAGTTCGAAGCCGACTGCCGCGATGTGCCCGCTTTGCTCCACGCCAAGGATGTTTCCCGCGCCGCGTATCTCCAGGTCCCGCAGCGCCAGGCGGAAACCAGCGCCCAGCCCCGAATAGCGGCGTATCGCGGCCAGGCGCTCGCGGGCGTTCTGGGCCAGCGCACCCATGGGGGGCAGCAGCATATATGCGTATGCCTGCTTGTTGTTGCGTCCCACGCGGCCACGCAGCTGGTACAGGTCTGACAACCCGTAGCGGTCTGCCCTGTCTATGATGATTGTGTTCACATTCGGCATGTCCACGCCGCTTTCCACAATGGTGGTACACACAAGCACGTCGATTTTCCTTTCCACGAAGTCCAGTATGATCTTCTCCAGTTCGTGCTCATGCATTTTTCCGTGTGCCACGGCCACATTAGCCTCTGGTACAAGGCTCTTGACCAATTCGCCAATTTTGTCAATGGTTGCGACGCGGTTGTACAGGAAGAACACCTGTCCGCCTCGCTCAAGTTCACGTTTTATGGCGAGTTCTATGAGCTGCTTGTCAAACTTGGCGACAACGGTGGTTACGGGCAGCCTGTCCGCAGGAGGTGTTGATATGGTGCTTAGGTTTCGAATACCGGAGAGACTGAAGTACAGTGTGCGCGGTATGGGGGTGGCAGTCATGGTGAGAATGTCGATGTCTGCCCTCATTTCCTTGAGGCGCTGCTTGTGTACTACGCCGAAGCGCTGTTCCTCGTCAATGACCAGCAGCCCCAGTCGCCTGAAGTGCACATCGTCCTGCACAATGCGATGTGTTCCGATGAGAATATCCACTTCGCCAGTGGCCGTGGCCTCAAGGATCTTCTCCTGCTGTGACTTGGTCTTGAAGCGGGAGAGCACCTCAATTCTGACGGGGTATTCCGCCATTCTTTCCT